>NZ_CATKPT010000067.1:0-534 GCF_949768125.1 Pseudomonas sp. IT-P253
ACAGCGAACGAAGTGAAGCGCAACTGCACGAGGGCGACCGAGTGTGGGGAGGAAGCGTGAATCGAAACTGCGAGCCGATGGACAAGAACCGGATACAAGGCGAAGCCGATCAGGGCGAGCGGGCACAAAACCGCGAAGCTCTTGTGGTCAAGGATCAGGCTGTGTAAATCCGGCGGTTGTGTGGTGAAGGATTGCGTTCTTACCTGGGGAGATCTCGCCTCATGCCTGAAAGGGCGACGGCGCCAGCCGGAGCGAGAAGTCAGCAGAGGCCGTAGTAGTCTTTTTTTGAGGACGAAGGGCCGAACGAGAGAAAGCGTCATAGGCCATGTTGATGCGAAAGACCGGAAGTCAGATGCCTGCCAAACGCGGGGCGGACGGAGATAGCGAGCGGTGAATCCGTGAGAAATCCCGTCAGCGACGAGGTCAATCGCCCGCAAGATGAATCCGACAACGCAGGGCGAGGGCTGCTGGAACGGGCCTTTGCGAGAGAAAACCTGAAGCGGGCGTGGAAACGGGTCAAGGCTAACAAGGGGG
>NZ_CATKPT010000068.1:0-525 GCF_949768125.1 Pseudomonas sp. IT-P253
TTCGCCAGCAACGGCGACAACGGGCCGCCTTGCGGCGCCCCGCAACGGCTTTTCTCGACCACACCATTGATCAGCATTCCCGCATCCAGATAAGCGCGAATCAGCCGGACAACCGCCCGATCCTCGATCCGCTTGCGTAAACGCCCCATCAAAATGTCATGGTCGATCCGGTCGAAGAACTTTTCCAGATCAACATCCACTACCACCTTACGTCCTGAGGACACGTAGCGCTGAGCGGCCAAGACGGCGTCCTGTGCGCAGCGCCCCGGGCGAAAGCCGTAGCTGTGTTCACTGAAAGTCGGATCGAGTAATGGCTGCAAGACTTGCAGCAACGCTTGTTGGATCAAACGGTCGGTGACCGTCGGGATACCCAACTCGCGTTGACCGCCGTCAGGTTTGGGAATGACCACACGCCGTACCGGACTGGGCCGGTAGACACCTGAAAGAAGCTGTTCACGAATCGCTGCCCACTGGGTTAACAAGTGTTCGGCAGTCTGTTCAATATCCAGACCATCGACTCCTGCT
>NZ_CATKPT010000069.1:0-459 GCF_949768125.1 Pseudomonas sp. IT-P253
GGTGGGCACTCTAAGGAGACTGCCGGTGACAAACCGGAGGAAGGTGGGGATGACGTCAAGTCATCATGGCCCTTACGGCCTGGGCTACACACGTGCTACAATGGTCGGTACAGAGGGTTGCCAAGCCGCGAGGTGGAGCTAATCCCAGAAAACCGATCGTAGTCCGGATCGCAGTCTGCAACTCGACTGCGTGAAGTCGGAATCGCTAGTAATCGCGAATCAGAATGTCGCGGTGAATACGTTCCCGGGCCTTGTACACACCGCCCGTCACACCATGGGAGTGGGTTGCACCAGAAGTAGCTAGTCTAACCTTCGGGAGGACGGTTACCACGGTGTGATTCATGACTGGGGTGAAGTCGTAACAAGGTAGCCGTAGGGGAACCTGCGGCTGGATCACCTCCTTAATCGACGACATCAGCTGCTCCATAAGTTCCCACACGAATTGCTTGATTCATTGAA
>NZ_CATKPT010000070.1:0-415 GCF_949768125.1 Pseudomonas sp. IT-P253
TGTGGGAGATTCTATGGTTGAGGGGAAGCTCTCAACTGGTTTTCGGTTGATATTCGCTTTGCCCTTTCAGCAAGGCGAATACCACCCGAGCAAGCTTGCGAGCCAGCATTACCAGTGCCTGAGTGGTGCTGAAACCCCGAGCTCTTTGTTCTTCGTAAAACCCTTTCCAGGCTGCCGTACGGCTAGCCGACATCGCTGCATTGTGTAGAAGCCGGCGGGCCTCTGGATCACCGCGCTTGGTCAAACTACGGCGACCGTCTTTTTGTCCTGATTTCAACACGCGCAAATCCAATCCCAGAAAGGCGATAAAGGCGTCCGCGTTTCTGAAGTCGCCGCGCTGAAACGCCGTGATCAAGCGAGCCCCGGTCAAAAAACCAATTCCTTCAACTTTCAGGCAACGCTTCAACTGACCCAG
>NZ_CATKPT010000071.1:0-334 GCF_949768125.1 Pseudomonas sp. IT-P253
GACAGCCATCAGCGGTGTGTGCAGTGCAGGTGTCACGTTCCAGACCACGTGGTAGCCGACATAGATGGCCAGCACGAAGATGATCAGGTTGTAGATGCCGTGAGAGATCAGCATGTCTTCCATTATTTTTATCCTCAGCCGTTCTTGCGCACGATCTGACCGTCGCGGCACATCAGGCACGCGGCGACGATATCGTCATCAAGGTTGATCACCAGTTGTCCTTCTTTATCGAACAACAGTTTCATGAAGTCCAGCAGGTTGCGTGCATACAGTGCCGAAGCATCTGCCGCGACCGCGCCAGCCAGGTTGGTCGGGCCGCAAATGGTCACGCCAT
>NZ_CATKPT010000072.1:0-320 GCF_949768125.1 Pseudomonas sp. IT-P253
ATCGGCCAGGGTCATAAGGTCACTGTGCAAAGCGGCGCCGGCATTAATGCCAGTGTTGTCGACAGTGCCTATGAAGCGGCAGGCGCAACCATTGGCAGCGCCAATGATGCGTTTGGTGCCGAGCTGATTCTCAAGGTGGTCGCCCCCAGCGACAGCGAGCTGACGCTGATAAAGAGCGGCACCATTGTGGTGGGCATGCTCAATCCGTTCAGCAATGAAACCATTGCCAAGCTGGCCGAGTGCGGCATTACCGCGTTCGCGCTGGAAGCTGCGCCACGCACCTCCCGCGCTCAGAGCCTGGACGTGCTGTCGTCCCAGGC
>NZ_CATKPT010000073.1:0-316 GCF_949768125.1 Pseudomonas sp. IT-P253
TCACGCCGCCGGTGTCGGCGAGCCGATCAGCGATGCGCTGGTGCGGCTGGTCATGGTGCTCAAGGTCAACAGCCTGAGCCGTGGTTTTTCCGGTATTCGCCGTGTAGTGATCGACGCACTGATCGCGCTGATCAACGCCGAGGTTTACCCGCACATTCCATTGAAAGGTTCGGTCGGTGCTTCCGGTGACCTGGCGCCATTGGCCCACATGTCGCTGGTGCTGCTGGGCGAAGGCAAGGCTCGCTACAAAGGCGAATGGATGGAAGCGACCGAGGCACTGAAAGTTGCCGGTCTGAAGCCCCTGACGCTGGCCGCT
>NZ_CATKPT010000074.1:0-316 GCF_949768125.1 Pseudomonas sp. IT-P253
CCACGCCGCCGGTGTCGGCGAGCCGATCAGCGATGCGCTGGTGCGGCTGGTCATGGTGCTCAAGGTCAACAGCCTGAGCCGTGGTTTTTCCGGTATTCGCCGCGTAGTGATCGACGCACTGATCGCGCTGATCAACGCCGAGGTTTACCCGCACATTCCATTAAAAGGTTCGGTCGGTGCTTCCGGTGACCTGGCGCCATTGGCCCACATGTCGCTGGTGCTGCTGGGCGAAGGCAAGGCTCGCTACAAAGGCGAATGGATGGAAGCGACCGAGGCACTGAAAGTCGCCGGTCTGAAGCCCCTGACGCTGGCCGCA
>NZ_CATKPT010000075.1:0-296 GCF_949768125.1 Pseudomonas sp. IT-P253
GTCTTGGCGCGAGCGCGGTACTGGTCCCAGGTCCAGCCGGCTGGCAGGTAACCGTTGAGCGGGTCGTGGGCGCTGGTCTGGTCGGTGACCATGTCCGGGCGCACGCCGCGCTTGACCAGTTCCGGCAGGATTTCTGCCGCGTTGCCCAGCAGGGCGATGGAGATCGCCTTGCCTTCGGCGGTGTATTTGGCGATGCGCGCCAGCGCGTCGTCGAGGTCGGTGGCTTGCTCATCGACATAACGGCTTTTCAGGCGGAAATCGATGCTGACCTGCTGGCATTCGATGTTCAGCGAGCA
>NZ_CATKPT010000076.1:0-278 GCF_949768125.1 Pseudomonas sp. IT-P253
AGAAATCAACATTCACCATCATCACGATGGAATGCTCATTTCTAAGCTTTATACGTCAGAAGCAGTAGTGGTGGAGCCAAACGGGATCGAACCGTTGACCTCCTGCGTGCAAGGCAGGCGCTCTCCCAGCTGAGCTATGGCCCCGTATTTCTACAGGCGTTTCCCACACAAAATTGGTGGGTCTGGGCAGATTCGAACTGCCGACCTCACCCTTATCAGGGGTGCGCTCTAACCAACTGAGCTACAGACCCAATTTCGGGCTGCTTCTTATCGTCTTC
>NZ_CATKPT010000077.1:0-206940 GCF_949768125.1 Pseudomonas sp. IT-P253
TTGCGAGGCTGCGTTCGGCTGCGAAGCAGTCGTAAACCGGGTATGCACGGTTCCTCTGAAGCATCGCGGTGCCTGATTTTACGACTGCTGCGCAGCCGAACGCAGCCTCGCAAGCTCGGCAGCTGCTACGAGCTGCTACGAGCTGCTACACCGGGAGTTGGGAACGTTGCGATGCCAAAAATTCTCGATACAAGCGCGCCGTACTGGTCGGCAGCTCCACCATCGGCATGTGGCCAATGTGGTCCCAGACTTCCACACGAAGATCGGCGATGCCCTTGCTCCAGATCGCCACGCTGCTGACATCGATCAAGCGATCCTTGCGCCCCCACAGCAACAGCACCGGGGCCCTGATGTCGGGAAGTTTCGGCTCCATCGGCGGACTGGCGCGAAAATCCTTGAAAATCTCTTCCAGCTCTTCGCGCTGCTGTTGATAGCGCAGGGCGATGGCGTCCAGCACCACCCCCGGCACCCATGGCGGCTCGGCCATGGTCATGGCGTAGAAACGCCGGAATTCCTCCCGTGAGTGGATCAGGAACGGGTTATGGCCGTTGGCCAAATGCCGTTCCATGTCACTGATCTCGGGGGCGGTGACGCCGGCCGGGTCGAGCAACGCTACCGAAGCAATCCGGTCCGGGTAAGTGGCCGCCAGCCACGCCGCGATGTAGCCGCCCATGGAGTTGCCGATGACATGGACTTTCTCGACACCGCAGACGTCGAGCAACTGGATTATCCGCTTGGCCTGCAAAGGAATGTCATAGCCGCCGCCCGTCTTGAAGCCGGTTTCGCCATGGCCGGCGATGTCAGGGATGATCACTCGATAGTGGCCGACAAAGTGCCGGGCAAAGCGCAGCCAGATGTTCTTGTCGGCGCTGAAACCGTGGAGCATCAGCACGCTGCTGGACGCTTCGTAGGGCCCGCCTTGCCAGGTCGAGACGGTCATTTCGGCGATCGGCACGACGATTTTGTGCAACCCAAACAACTTGGCTTCCGCGGCCATGTTCACGTCATAGAGCCAGTACCCGATAGCCGGGTAACTCAACCAGCTCCAGGCCACGAAAACCGCGATTACGACAACCAATACAAGCATCAGGCGCTTCCTTTTACGAGATCAGGACAAAATGTGGTCGCCGGGCTTCAGTGTCCGGGTCAACCGGTGATAACTGAAACTGAACCCCGGAAACATGGCGATCACATGACCGCTCTTGCTTTGATACCAACTGTGGCAACCTCCGGACTTCCACACCGTGCGTTCCATTTCTCGGTGGATCATTTCAGTGTAGGTACGTTCTGCCTCGGAGCGCACTTCGATACTGCGCAATCGGTGTTCTTTCAACGTGCGAATGCAGTCGAGGATGTAGTTCATCTGGGACTCGATGATAAACAGCGCCGACGTGTGGCCGATGCCGGTATTGGGGCCGGTGACGATGAACAGGTTGGGAAAGTCCGGCAGGCTTGTGCCCAGATATGCCCGTGGATACTCGGCCCAGAAGTCTCTGAGTTGTTGCTCTTCCTTCTGTAGGAGCGATGCTTGCTCGCGAAGAAGGACACTGCAGTACATCGGGCTGTCCGCGTGATCGTTATTCGCGAGCAAGCGTCGCTCCTACAGAGAGCAGGATTTCAGGCTATTAACCGATGATGGCTATTTAATCTTGCCCTGATAGACTTCGAGCACACAGGCAACCCGGTGTTATCAGGTTCCGTTCAGTGGCACAGAGGCCCTTATGGGAAAAGCGGGAGTGAAAGGACTTTCATTGGCCAAGAGGCTCTACACTTCACGAATCCTCGGTTTGTCGCTAGGGTTGTTGTGTGTGTGCGTGGCAATGTACCCGCTGAATCCGGCGCCCTGGGTCTGGGGGGGAATGCTGTTCAATGGGCTGCTCTGGCCGCATCTGGCTTATCAATGGGCACGTCGTTCCAAGGCTCCGTATCACGCAGAGCACCGCAATTTGCTGGTGGACGCCTTTTTGGGTGGCTTCTGGGTCGCCGCCATGCAATTCAATCCGCTACCCAGCGCGACCACTATTTCGATGATGGCGATGAACAACGTGGCCATTGGCGGTTTGCGTTTTCTGCTGGCGGGCAGCGTCGCGCAGATTATGGGCGTCGGCGTCGGGTTTCTGATGTTCAGGCTGGCCTTCATCCCTGAAACCAGTCAGTTGCAGTTGTACGCCTGTTTACCCTTGATGTGCCTGTATCCGCTGGCGCTGGGCTGGCTCTGTTTCCGTCAGGCCCACGCCCTCGGTCGCCAAAAGCGTGAATTGCTGGCCCTTAGTCGTACCGACAGTCTCACCGGCCTGCTTAATCACGGCGCCTGGAAGGATCAGCTGGAAGTCGAATTCCAGCGTTGCCAGCGCCAGCAGCAGGGCGGTGCGATTGCGCTGATTGACATTGACCATTTCAAAGCTATCAACGACACCTACGGCCATGTTGCCGGTGACATCGTATTGCGTCAGTTGAGCAAGGTGCTCAAACAGAACCTGCGAGCGACCGATATCGCCGGGCGTTACGGCGGCGATGAGTTTTGCGTGATCCTCCCCGACCTGCCTCTGGCGAGTGCTGCTGCGGCCATGGATGCCCTGCGCGCTCGCTTCGCCACCCTGGGCTACGAGCAGAGCCCGGCGTTGACAGTCAGCCTGAGCATCGGCCTGGCAGCCTTCAGCCTGGCCCACACCGACGCGACCCTCTGGCTCAACGACGCCGACCAGGCGCTGTATGCAGCCAAGACCACTGGCCGTAACCGCGTCATCTGCTGCGGGTCTCAGAATGAGGTGCTTGATTCGGTGTGAACACAGATCGTGGGAACGATCATTATGTGGCGCACAAACTTTCTGGATGTGCTTTGAGGGGGTTAAGGCTGTTATTTAGCGGAGTAGCGACGGACGCCTTCGCGAGCAGGCTCGCTCCCACAGTGGTTCTTCAGTGGACACATTATTTGTGCACACCAAAGATCCACTGTGGGAGCCTGCTCGCGAAGGCGTCGTACCGGTTCACACCGTCAAACGCACTGAACCATCACTCCTTGACGCTCATAAACTCTTTCGCCCAGCGGATGTATTCCTCCGGCTGCGTGTAAGTATGGGTCAGTTCGGTGGCGCTTAAATCCGACGCCTGGATAAAGATCTGCCGTTGTTCGCGCAGGCTGTCGTAAGTCGCCTTGATGGCGGCGAAGTACGCGCCATGGCCGTCGATGGTGACGCGTACACCCAGTTCGGCCAGGCGTTTGTCGTCGCGTAGCGCCGGATTGCCGTAGGTCACCAGCATCAGCGGCACGCTCAGGTGCTCGGCGATTTTTTCCAGTTGGTCGAAATCCTGCACGCCGACCATGCAAATCCCGTCCGCGCCAGCGTTTTGATAATGCTCGGTGCGGCTGATGATTTCCTGAATCGGCAGGATGCCGGCGTTGGTGCGGGCAATAATCGCCATTTCCGAGTCGCACCGGGCTTCCAGTGCCGCACGAATTTTGCCGACACCTTCCGCCACCCCGATAAGATCGGTGGATTTGCGGCCGAATTGTGCCGGCAGCAAGGTGTCTTCGATGGTCAGGGCGGCGACGCCGGCGCGTTCGAGTTCGACGATGGTGCGCATGACATTGAGTGCGTTGCCATAGCCGTGGTCGGCGTCGGCGATGACCGGCAATTGGGCGACACGACCGATGCGGGTGGCCTGCTCGGCGAATTCGCTGAGGGTGATCAAGGCAAAGTCAGGGGCGCCCAATACTTGCAGCGACGCGACCGAGCCGCCCAGGATGCCGACTTCAAACCCCAGGTCGGCGGCAATACGGGCCGACATCGGGTCGAAGACCGATGCGGTGTGATAGCAGGTGTTGGAAGCGAACAATTCGCGAAAATTACGGCGCAAATCTTGATGGGAAAGCCTGGGCATACGAGTTCCACCACTGCAATTGGAATGGAAAGGCTTGAGCAAAAGTGTCAACGCCGAATGAATAAAAGGCTATCACGCAGACGGCGGGAAGATGATGACGAATTTGCAGCGGCGCGGACCCCCTGTCGATCACGCCGCCACGGCCTGCCACCGTTGACTGAACAGCGGCACGGCACGTACCGAGTTGCCGGGTTGCAATTGCAGGCGCTTGGCGGTGATGCGGTCGACGATCAGGCTGTTGCCTGCCAGTCGCGCCGGGGCCGCGGTGATGCGGCTGTTTTCCAGGCGACGATTGTGGATCAGCCAAGCCGGAGCCTGGTCGTCCGGTGTGCCGATGGCCAGCACCAGCGTTTGGCTGTCGCGCACGGTACGTACTTTCGACACCGGGGCTTCGATGACCGGGCCGGCGTCGAAGATGTCGATGTAACCCTGGTGGGCAAAACCTTCGGCGGTAAGGATTTTCAGGGCCGGCTCGGTGTTCGGATGTGGCTTGCCGATAACGGCCTGGGCCTGCTCGGTGAGCAGGCAAGTGTAGAGTGGTTGGCGCGGC
This sequence comes from Pseudomonas sp. IT-P253, assembly GCF_949768125.1. Lineage (NCBI taxonomy): Bacteria > Pseudomonadati > Pseudomonadota > Gammaproteobacteria > Pseudomonadales > Pseudomonadaceae > Pseudomonas > Pseudomonas sp. IT-P253. The sequence goes on from NZ_CATKPT010000077.1 coordinate 4,433, forward strand.
ATCAGTTCGGCGATGAACGATTTGTTGCCCAAGCCGGACAAGTGATCGGCATGGCTGAAATCCATCTTGAAAAAGTGTCGGCCCAGGCTGTCCCAGAACGGTGAACAACCTTGTTCGTCAGCGCTGCCGCGTAACTCGGCAATGAGTTTGTCGCCAAACAGATGCGGGAACTCGGCCACAAACAACAAGCGCGCCAAGGATAACAATCGACCGCTATTGCCCTGGCGCTGATCGGGTCGCAGGAACAGCGAGCAGAGTTCCGATTGCCCGGTCATTTCATTGTTCAGGAACAAGGTCGGGATCTGGCGCTGGATACCCAGGTCCGGTGAAGAATTGACCGTGAGACCGACCCGGTAGTTGTACCAGGGCTCACGCAGGCCCACGGCCCCCGCCATGGCACTGACTCCCACGACTTGCTGATCGTCGTCTTCGAGCACGAACAGGTAATCGGCATCGGCACGCTCAACCTGATCGGCGAAGGTCCGTTGCGCCCAGCGCACTCGATGGGCCAGGCGGTCTTCGTTGGCCGGCAGGGTGGTGAGCCCGGGGCCGGCCTGTCGCACCAGCGCGAGCAAGGCGGGCAAGTCGGTGACGTGAACCGGACGGACAATCATGATGCAGCTCCTTCTTTGCACGGGCTCGGTTGCTGTCGCTGGATACGTGGCCAGGTGACGTTCACAGGGCGATCAGCCGGACAGGGCTGCCATCGGCGACCCTCAGCGCAGCGCACATTTCGCGACTCAAGGCCACGGGTTGCCCGACGTTGTAGTCCAGTTCAGCGACGATAGCTCGATAGTCCTGTAGCGAATCGTTGCTCACCAGGTACCTGCCTCGGGCATCGATGGACGTAACCGGCATCGCCGTGCCGGTCTGACTTTGGGCGATGGAGCGAATGCTGCACAGACGCGCGTAGAGCGTCGGCCCCCCGTCGAACAGGTCGATGTAGCTGTTGGTTTCGAACCCTTCGCGCTCGAGGATATCGAAGGCATCCTGGCCATCGGGATGAACCCGGCCGATGCAGTCCTGTGCGGCCTTGGGCAACATCGGCACGTAGATCGGGTATTGCGGCATCAGTTCGGCGAGGAACGTGCGGCTTTCCAGGCCGCAGAGCCGCTCCGCTTCGGCATAGGGCAGGTCAAAGAAATGCTTGCCGACGGCATCCCAGAACGGCGATCGATCGTCATCGCTGCTGAAGCCGACAATCTCGGTGATCACCGCTTCGGCAAAGCGTCGCGAGTGAGCGGCAATGAACATCAGTCGGCCCCGTGACAGCAGCTCGGAAAACGGTGTTCGCGCCAGTGCCGCATCAATGTGGAAACCGCGCAGCAACGTGTGGCCGCTGAGGTCATGACATAACGACAGTGCCGGCACGCCATGCTCGATGTTCAATTCCCGCGAGGCACTGTTGAACGGCCGGTTGCGCAAGCTGTAGAACGGTTCTCTGAAACCGGTTGTGGCGAGAATTTCCGAGCAGCCGACCAAGCGTTCGGTCGACAGATCTTCAAGCACGAAGAAATAATTCTCCGGGCCGTGACCCTGAACGTCTTGTTCGAATGAAGCGCTGGAGTCGAGAATCCTCTCTTTCAAGCGATCGCTGTCGTCCGGCAAGGACGTGACCCCCACCAGGCTTTCCCGGGCAAGTCGCTGCAACTGAGGCAGGTCGGTAATCTCGACTGGACGTAAGACCAGCATGGATGCGCACTCCTGTATCAAAAGGTTCGGCGGTTAGCACCGGACCTGACTATCACTGTCGGTTTCCATGCGGTAAATCGGCGGATGCCTGAAACTTTGTCAGATACCGCTCTTTTTCTTGTCAGCTGTCGGACGGGGTGGGGACTGCCGCTCTGGAGCCGGGTTTATCGGGGTACCGAACGGGGAGCGAAATTGAGCAACGGGAGGAGGGGGTTCGCTGAGAGTGGGCATCCGGGCTCCTGCTGGATGGGGGGTGTTTTGATTGGGTAGTCCGTGAAAGCAGTATTTAGTTAACGCCGGCTCACTGTCTAGTTTATTTTTGTGGGTTTTTTCAGAGTCAAAAAGTAGGACGAAAAGCCTGTGTGACCGGGGTTACAGGGATGTCGATAGCTCTTGTAGGCCATCACCTATAGTCGTGTCGGAAAAAGACGAAAAACGACCTTGAACCCACTACCACTGCCTGAAACGAAACGCCCCCATTAGCGTTTCTTACGGCACAATTGTGCGAGCATTGGCGGCGTGACGCCGTTTTCCATTCCCATCGACAGAGTGAAAGTTCGTGCAGGCGACCCGTTTGACTTTGCTGTGCCACGCTCGAACCGTCGCACAGAAATTGGCGTGTTTTCCTACGGATGAGCCCGTGGAGATGGATTGGCAATCAGCGAGGGGCGCACGCGCCGCTCAGTTCAAGAAGCGGCCGCGCCTGCTCAGCGGTCCTGAACTGCGCACGCGGCAAACAGCCGAGTTGTTCAGCAGCGATGTGGAGCTTGTCTCAGCGCTGAGGGATTGCGATTTCGGACGCTGGAAAGGCACGCGAATCGACGACCTGCAAAAGTCCGAACCCGAGGCGTTGCAGGCGTGGCTCGATGATCCGCATTCGGCGCCTCATGGTGGTGAGTCGGTGACGCAACTCGGGCAGCGAGTGGCCGCGTGGCTGACAACCCTGGAGGCCACACCGGGGCACTTCGTTGCCATCACCCATCCGTTTGTCATTCGCGCCGCACTGACACAGGTGCTGCAAAGCGCGGCGTTTAATCTGATTGACGTTGAGCCGCTATCGGCCATCGAATTGCGGTTCAACGGCCGCTGGCGGCTACGCCTGCCGGGCACGGACTTTGAAGGAATGCATTGATGAAAAAACTTCTGGTCATTGGCATCGGCGCCGGCAACCCCGACTACATCACGATGCAGGCCGTGAAGGCGCTGAACCGCGTCGACGTGTTTTTTCTCATGGACAAAGGCCAGAGCAAAGACACGCTTATCGACCTGCGCCGCGAGATCTGTCAGCGCTACATCACCGGGAGCGATTACCGTTTTGTGCAAGCCCACAGCCCGGAGCGCGAGCGCGGCGATGTGGACTACACGTCCAGTGTCGAGGCGCTCAACCTTGCCAAGCAGCGGACCTTCGAACGGCTGATTAATGAAGAAATGACCGACACCCAGTGCGGCGGTTTCCTGGTGTGGGGCGATCCGGCGTTGTACGACAGCACTCTGCGGATCTTGCAGGCGATTTTGGCGTCAGGTCGCTGTGAATTCGAATTCGAGGTGATCCCCGGCATTACCAGCGTTCAGGCATTGGCGGCGCAGCATAAGGTGCCGTTGAATCACATCGGGAAGTCGATTGAGATTACCACCGGCCGACGGTTGGCGGCGGGGCAGGTGAGCGATGCGGACAGCCTGGTGGTGATGCTCGATGCAGAAGATTCCTACCATCAAGTGGCGGATCAGGAGACACAGATTTACTGGGGCGCCTACCTGGGGACGCCGGATGAAATCCTGATCAGCGGCAAACTCAGGGACGTGGCGGATGAGATCGAGCGGGTGCGTAAGACGGCCAGGCTGGCCAATGGCTGGATCATGGATACCTACCTGTTGCGCAAGCCTTGAGAAGCTCGGTGTCTGGGTTGACGCCTTCGCGAGCAGGCTCGCTCCCACAGGGATTATGTGAACACTGGAGATCCGTGTGGGAGCGAGCCTGCTCGCGAAGGGGCCAGAAATCACACCTCAAGTTATCGCTTTGACCTCCCGCCCAAACCGTTCCCGATACACCGACGGTGGCACGCCGACCACGTTGCGAAACGCCACCCGAAAACTCTCGACCGAGCGATACCCACAGTGCTGGGCAATCTGGTCCGTATTCTGGTTTGTGCTTTCCAGCAATTCACGAGCCCGGCCCAGGCGCTCATGTTGCAACCACGTCTTGGGGGACTGGCCGCTGGCTTCTGTGAAACGACGCAGGAATGTCCGCTCACTCATCGCGGCTTCGCTGGCGAGGTCGCGAACCTCCAGCGGTTCATGCAAGCGCTCGCGTGCCCACTGCATCACGCGGGAAAGATCGCTGCGCGGTGTAGGACTGACCGGTGTCGGAATGAACTGTGCCTGGCCGCCCGTGCGTTGCGGCGACATCACCAGACGCCGCGCCACCGAATTGGCGACCTGGGTGCCGAAGTCCCGCGCCACCAGGTGCAGGCAGGCATCGATGCCGGCCGCGCTGCCGGCCGAAGTGATCAGTTGACCCGAATCGACGTAAAGCACGTCGGGGTTCACCAGAATGTTCGGGAAGCGCGCGGCCAGTTCAGCGGTATAGCGCCAGTGTGTGGTGGCGCCGTGACCGTCGAGCAAACCGGTGGCCGCCAGCACAAACACCCCGGAGCAGATCGACAGCAGGCGCGCACCGCGGGCGTGGGCGTGGCGCAGGGCCTTGAGCAACGCGTCGGGCACCGGCGCGCTGCGGTCGCGCCAGCCGGGAATGATGATGGTCCGAGCGTCGTCGAGTAGTTCCATGCCGCCATCGGCCAACACCTGAATGCCGCCCATGGCACGCATCGGGCCTTGGTCCACCGCGACGATTCGATGCTCGTACCACGGGAAGTCGAACTCCGGGCGGGTCAACCCGAAGATCTCCACGGCGATGCCGAATTCGAAGGTACAGAGGCCGTCGTAGGCCAGAATCGCGACCAATCCAGGGGTGGGCTGCATTTGGCGGAAAGTTCCCGGTGAGTGTCTTGTGCGCCACTGTAGCGTCAAGCGCCAGGCGGATAAAGTCTTCCCACACCCACTGAGACTTAGGAGTAGAGCCCATGACCAGCCTGGTCAGCGCCATTCCCGCCGCCCCATCGACCATCGCCCTCATGCATTTCAGCAACCGTCTGACTTTCGAAACCGACTGTTCCGACGTCTACAGCAGCCAACAGTCCGGTGATGTGGATTTTGTCCTCGTCGACGTGCGCGGTCCGCTGGCGTTTGAGCGTGGCCACGTGCCGGGCGCGATCAACATTCCAGGTCGACTGCTGACGGCCGAAGGTTTGGCGGCTTATCCCAAATCCACCCTGTTTGTGGTTTATTGCGCCGGGCCACACTGTAACGGCGCCAATAAGGCCGCCGTGAAACTGGCGGCGCTGGGTTATCCGGTCAAAGAGATGATTGGCGGAGTGACCGGGTGGCTGGATGAAGGGTTTGAGCTGAGCGCTGAGGCCAGAGCGGTGGGCGCCGCGATCGGCTGCGAATGCTGAGGTAGCTGAAAAGATCGCAGCCTCGTTTTACTCGACACTCCTACAGGATTGAGTTTTCACGGGCCATTGCAGGCGCTGCCGCAGGCTGCGATCTTTTGACCTTGCTGTTCAGACCGCTGCCCACCACGCATCCAGCGTCGTCTGCAACCAGTCAAAAACGGCGGCATAATCGGCGCTGTCCTGCGGTTCTCGTGGCAACGGCGACTCCTCTCCAAAATGCGCATTGAGCGTCGCCACCGATTGAGCATTCCACTCCGGATGAAACTGCAAGCCCACCCGCGTCGGCCCGACGCAATACATCTGCTGCGCACATCGATCACTGCTGGCCAGCAGTAGGGCGTCAGGCGGGAGATCGATGGCGTCTTCGTGCCATTCCAGCACCTTCAACTTTCGCCCATCGGCGAACGTAACCGAGGTCCAGCCGGTTTCGGTGAGTGCCATCCGTCGCACATTCCCGCCCAGACTCAGCGCCAGTAACTGTGCGCCCAGGCAAATCGCAAAGACTGCCGCACCTTCCGCCAGACTGCCTGCCAGCCACTGGCGCTCGGTTTCCAGCCACGCCGGCCCGGCGTTGGACTCGTAAGGCCCGCCCAGCAAAACCACTGGCGCGGCACTCACGGCTGGCAACTGGCCGAGGTCGGCGCGAAATACCTCCAGCGTCAATCCTCGCAACGCAGCCCATTCGGCAATGGCGCCGGGGCCCTCGGCGGGGTGGTGCTGGATCAGGTTTAACGTTCGCATCGCGCTCTTCATGTCGGCTACCTTTTTATAAATATTTGTCGCTTGAACACAATTTACCCTCCTGAGGCCGCTCTAGACTGCCGGCCACTTCGGTCTTGATCAACCGAAAGCTGCCAATAAAAGTCTCCGCACACGGGAGTTATAAATGAAAAAGCTAGTGATGTTCGGTGCCCTGGCACTGTCGATGTTGTCCCTGACCGCTGTGGCCGAAGACGCCAAGCCGATCCGCATCGGTATCGAAGCCGGGTACCCGCCATTCTCGATGAAAACCCCTGATGGCAAACTCACTGGTTTCGACGTGGACATCGGCGACGCACTGTGTGAACAGATGAAAGTGAAGTGCACTTGGGTCGAGCAAGAGTTCGACGGCCTGATCCCGGCCCTGAAGGTCAAGAAAATCGACGCCATTCTGTCGTCCATGACCATCACCGACGACCGTAAAAAGAACGTCGATTTCACGATCAAGTACTACCACACCCCGGCACGCTTCGTGATGAAGGAAGGGTCTAACGTCAAAGATCCGCTGACCGAACTCAAGGGCAAGAAAGTCGGTGTGCTGCGCGCCAGTACCCACGACCGCTTCGCCACTGAAGTGCTGGCACCGGCCGGCATTATCCTGGTGCGTTACGGTTCCCAGCAGGAAGCGAACCTGGACATGGTGTCCGGCCGCGTTGACGCGCTGCTGGCCGATTCGGTCAACCTGGACGACGGTTTCCTGAAAACCGACGCCGGTAAAGGTTTCACGTTCGTAGGACCAGAGTACAACGATCCGAAATACTTCGGTGGCGGCGCCGGCATCGCCGTGCGCAAGGGCGATACCGCCCTGGCTGAGCAGTTCAATACCGCTATCAATGAAATCCGCGCCAACGGCAAGTACAAGCAAGTGCAGGACAAGTACTTCAAGTTCGACGTTTACGGCGAATAATCGAGCCGTTCAACAAAATGGCTACCGTTGACGCGGTGGCCATTTTTTTTTATGCAATTTCATTCAGTAGAGAATCCTGTGGGAGCGAGCCTGCTCCGGGCGGCGTTCCGACGAAGGCGTAGTGTCAGTCGACATCAATGTTGAATGTCAGTCCACCTTCGCGAGCAGGCTCCCACATTTGAAATGCATTTCCCTGTGGGAGCCTGCTCGCGAAGGCGGCGATGATACCCAGGCCATTTTCGACATCCGCCTTCACAGTGTTAGGCTCTCCCCCGAATCCTGCGCACTGTGAAGGAAGGTTTATGTTGAAGTTTCTCGCTCTGCTGACGCTGTTGGTGTCCGCCACCGTCCACGCTCAAATCCCGCTGCAAACCGATCTGCCGCTCAAGTACCTGGAGCAGGCCAACCCTGAGTCGCGCAATCAGCCCCTGGTGATTTTCCTTCACGGTACAGGCAGTAACGAGCAGGACCTGTTTGGCATCAAGGATGAATTGCCCGCGCAATACACCTTCCTGTCGGTGCGCGCACCCATGGAGATGGAAGAGGGCAGTTACCAATGGTTTCGCAAGAAGGGCGAAGGTGCCTACAACGGTGAGACGGACGATCTGAAGACCAGCGGCCAGTTGCTGCTGGATTTTGTCGCACAGGCGGTAAAGAAATATCACACCGAGGCGAACAAGGTTTTCCTGGTGGGTTTCAGTCAGGGCGCGATCATGTCCTACGAGGTCGGCCTGCGTCACCCCGAGGCGATGGGCGGGATTGCCGCGCTGAGCGGACGGATTCTGCCGGTGCTCGAGTCCGGACTCAAACCGGATGAAAAACGCCAGGCGCTGGCGATTTTCATCGGTCATGGCACCGCGGACAAACGCCTTCCCTACACCGACGGCACTGACGCGGACCGCGTATTGCAAGGCCTGTCACTCAAGCCTGAGTTTCATGCCTACCCGGGTGTAGGTCACAACATCAGCGACGCCGAGATGGAGGATTTGAACGCCTGGCTGCAGCGCCTCAATCCCTGAGCCTTACTTGCCGCTGACGATCTGGTTGATCAACGTTTCGTGGGCGGCCATGTCAGCGGGGCGGGAGATAACCTGAACGACGGCCATGCGAGTGCCGGACGCCGCTATCAGCGTCGAGTTGAGGGTCATGCCACCCCCTTGTTTGGCGGTACCGTCAACCTGTCGGATGCCCAGCCCGGTATTTTTTTGAGTCAGGCTTTTTTCGCTCAACTTGTTGTAATCCGGCAGGGATTTACGCTGTGAATTATCGAAGTCGGCTACGGTGTCGTCGAGAAACGTACCGTCGTTGTCCTTGACCTTGACGCCATCGGGGAGGTTGTTCTCAGCGGCGATCACCACCGTCTTGGTGGTCTCGTTGCTGTACAGGGTGCCGCTCGCGCCCGTGGCGCTGGCTGGCAGCGGGCTGGCGATGAAGCCCTTGGGCAGGGTGAAGGTGAACTTGCCGCCGAGCATCGAGACTTTCTGTGCCGAATCACCGGTGGTGGCCTTTTTTGCAGCCTGCGCATTAAAAATTGCCAGACTGGACGCGGCCACAAGCAACAGAACTACGGCTTTTTTGCTTAACACTGACATTCAAATTCTCCAGGGATGGTCGCGCTATGGGGGCGATCATCCCATGGCGGTTGTGAAGCATCCAGCCTGGCGTAACTGTCGGCGATTGGTGGGCGAACCCCATTTGATTGACGTACAAGCTTTTCGCTCTAGTCGTTCGAAATAATCGAAGGTGTTGTGGCAGTTTTGGCGGTGGGCTGTGAGGTGGCAATGACGGCGCCGGCGATAATCAGCAGGGCGGGGACGATCAGCATCGGGCTGGCATGGCTGCGCCCCACGGTGATCAACAGCACTGTTGAAATCAGCGGGGCCAGGTAGGAAAGCGCCCCCAGTGTCGCCAGACTTCCGCGCTTGGTGGCGTGGTCCCAGGCAAAAAACGCCAGCCCGACCGGTCCCAGTCCAAGGACAATAATCGCGGCCCATTGGTTGCCATCGGGTCGTACCGTGGTTTCGAATGCCAGATGACACGCCAGTCCCGCCAGGGCAACCAAGCCGCAGATGCCGCCGATGATGTTGCTGGGTACTTCACTGAACCGGCGATTGAACACCGAGTAAACCGCCCAGATAAGCGCACAACCGAATGCGGCGAGGTAACCGGCGATGGGCATCGTGGTGCCGGCATCGGGCACTCGCTGGAGCATGATGAACGCCGTTCCAGCCAGGCCCAGCAGCGCGCCGAGCATTTGCCGCTTGTGCAGGCTTTCTCCTGCCGATAACGCCGAGAGCAGCACCAGTAACAGTGGCCAAAGGTAGTTGATCAGGCTGGCTTCTGCCGCCGGGGCGGCCTTGAGCGCGAAAAAGTACAACGCGTGATAAACGAAAATTCCGACGAAGCCCGTCGCCCATACGGCCCAGGGTTGACGCCAGCTACTGAAGCCGGCAATCCCGCGACGACCCAGAATCAACAGGCTCGCGACGAAGGCTACGCCGAATCCCAACGTCAGCAGTTCAAAGGGCGGAATGCCCTCGGTGAGAGTGGTCAGCAAGGCCAGGGAGGACCAGAGCACTATCGCAATCACGCCGACGGCCGTGGCGGCAGTGGCGTTTCGGAGCTGAGTCATGTCTGTTCCTTCAGCGCAATGAGCGGGCGACGATCCTGGCCCGATGACCTCAAGCAGCTTAGCGCTTGATCTCCGGACGTCCACAAAGAAAGGTGTTCGATTGTAGGAGCGAGCTTGCTCCGGGCGGCGTTCCGACGATGGTCGTTAACGATGACGGCGTAATCCTGACACCCCGCGCTGCTCTCTAGTACATCGCGAGCTCGCTCCTACAGTTGATCTGCATCCTTGTGGGCGAGGTAAAAAGAACCCGGTGTAACAGGCGTCACACCGGGTGTTTTGCCAGACTGCGGCGGATCTTCGTGGGTCCCCGCGCAGTCTGTTGAACGCTTTACGCCCGCTCGATCGCCAACGCGACGCCCTGACCGCCACCGATGCACAAGGTGGCGAGGCCTTTCTTGGCGTCGCGCTTGATCATTTCATGCAGCAAGGTCACCAGCACCCGGCAACCCGATGCACCGATCGGGTGACCGAGGGCAATGGCGCCGCCATTGACGTTGACCTTGTTCAAGTCCCATTCCAGGTCCTTGGCCACCGCCAGGGATTGCGCGGCGAACGCTTCGTTGGCTTCGATCAGGTCCAGTTGATCGATGGACCAGCCGGCCTTGTCCAGGCAACGGCGAGTGGCCGACACCGGACCGATGCCCATGATCGCCGGGTCGACGCCCGCGTTGGCGTAAGCGGTAATTTTCGCGAGTACTGGCAGGCCCAGGGCCTTGGCTTTGTCGGCGCTCATCAGGATCACGGCGGCGGCACCGTCGTTCAGGGACGACGCGTTACCGGCGGTCACCGAACCGTCCTTTTTGAAGGCCGGTTTCAGTTTGCCCAGCGCTTCGGCCGTAGTGCCTGCGCGTGGCTGTTCATCCGTGGCGAAGGACAGCGGATCGCCCTTGCGCTGGGGAATCAGGATCGGCGTGATCTCATCGGCAAACCGTCCGGCTTCGATGGCGGCCGTGGCTTTCTGTTGCGAGGTCGCGGCGAAGGCATCCTGTTGTTCGCGGGTCAGGTTGTACTTGTCTGCCAGGTTCTCGGCAGTGATGCCCATGTGGTAATCGTTGAACGCATCCCACAGACCGTCGCTGATCATGGTGTCGACGATTTGTGCGTTACCCATGCGCAGACCGGTGCGAGCGCCGGGCATGACGTAGTTGGACAGGCTCATGTTTTCCTGACCGCCGGCAATAATCACCTCGGCATCGCCACAGCGAATGGCCTGGGTTGCCAAATGCAGGGCCTTGAGGCCCGAACCGCAGACTTTGTTCAGCGTCATGGCGGGCACGGTGAAGGGCAGGCCAGCCTTGATGGCGGACTGGCGGGCAGGGTTCTGCCCAGCGCCAGCGGTCAACACCTGGCCCATGATCACTTCATCGACTTCGGCCGGGTTCAGGCCGGTTTGCGCCAGCAACTGACGAATCACCGCAGCACCGAGGTCAACGGCAGAAACGCTTGCCAGGGCACCCTGGAAACTGCCGATGGCGGTGCGGGTAGCGGCGACAATGACGACTTCTTGCATGGAATGATTCCTCACTGAGCAGCGAACTGCATTTGCGGAACGTGATCAGGCACGATCAGTTTACCGGCGGTCTTGGCGACGATTTCTTCGACGCTGACACCCGGCGCACGCTCTTTCAGAATGAACGCGCCGTCTTTGATTTCAAGGTAAGCCAGGTCGGTCAGTACACGTTTGATGCACCCGGCGCCGGTCAGCGGCAGGCTGCATTTGGACAGGAGCTTGGACTCACCGTCCTTGGACGCGTGGGTCATGATGACGATGATGTTGTCTGCGCCGGCCACCAGGTCCATGGCGCCGCCCATGCCCTTGACCAGCTTGCCGGGGATCATCCACGAGGCAATGTTGCCTTGCACGTCGACCTCAAAGGCACCCAGCACGGTCAGGTCGACATGACCACCGCGAATCATCGCGAAGGACTCGGCCGAGGAAAAGATCGAAGCGCCGATACGCGCGGTGACCGTTTGCTTGCCGGCGTTGATCATGTCGGCATCGATGGTTTCTTCAGTAGGAAAGGGGCCCATGCCCAGCAGGCCGTTTTCCGACTGCAGCATGACTTCCATGCCTTCAGGAATGTAGTTGGCGACCAGGGTCGGGATGCCGATGCCCAGGTTCACGTAAAAGCCGTCCTGCATTTCGCGGGCGACGCGTTGAGCCATTTGTTCGCGGGAAAGTGCCATTGTTTTTATTCCTTCATTCGGTCCGGGGGCAGGGGATCACTTACGCACGGTGCGCTGTTCGATGCGCTTTTCGAACGTGCCGCAAATGACCCGGTCGACGTAGATGCCAGGGGTGTGGATCTGCGACGGTTCCAGCTCGCCGGGTTCGACGATTTCTTCCACTTCGACCACGGTGATCTTGCCGGCGGTGGCAGCCAGCGGATTGAAGTTCTGGGCGGTGTGGCGATAGATGACGTTGCCGAAATGGTCGGCTTTCCAGCCTTTGACGATGGCGAAGTCACCGGTGATGGACTCTTCCATCAAGTACTTGCGACCGTGGAATTCACGTACTTCCTTGCCTTCGGCCACTGGGGTGCCGACACCGGTAGCGGTGAAGAACGCCGGGATGCCGGCACCGCCTGCGCGCATTTTTTCAGCGAGGGTGCCTTGTGGGGTCAGGACGACTTCGATAGCACCGCTGAGCAGCTGCTCCTCGAACATTTTGTTCTCACCGACGTAGGAGGCCACCACTTTGCTGATCTGCCGGTCTTCCAGCAATATGCCGAGGCCGAAACCGTCGACACCGCAGTTGTTGGAGACCACGGTGAGGTCGCGTGTGCCTTTGCGCTTGATTTCGGCGATAAGGTTTTCCGGAATCCCGCACAGACCGAAGCCGCCTGCGATCACGGTCATGCCGTCCTCGAGACCGGCCAGAGCTTCCTCATAGGAACTCACGCGCTTGTCGAAACCTGCCATATGCACCTCTTTTATTCTTTGTGGGCGGCTGGCTAGCCGTATGGGATGAAGTGTCTCGCCGGCGTATTGATTTGTTAAGTTGATTTTTAAGGTTGATTGATAGATAAAACTCACTAACTTGTAGGAGCTGCCGAAGGCCGCTCCACATTGATTGCGTATTACGTTGGAGTCACCGTCCATGACAGTCAAGCAGATCCGCGCCTTTCTGGCCGTGGCCCAAAGTTTGAGTTTTGCCGTGGCCTGCGAGCGCTTGCACCTGTCGCAATCGGCGTTGAGCCTCACCATCAAGGCGCTGGAAGAAGGCCTGGGCGGGCGGTTGTTCACCCGCAATACGCGCAATGTGGCGCTGACTGCCGAAGGTGAATCGCTGGTGCCGCTGGCCCGTCGGTTGATTGCTGACTGGGACAATGCCGAGGATGAATTGCGCCAACGCTTCACCCTTCAGCGCGGGCGCGTGACCCTGGCGGCGATGCCGTCGTTTGCCGGCAACCTGCTGCCATCGATCCTCAAGACGTTCCGCGCTCGTTATCCCAAGGTCAATGTCACGGTCAATGACGTGATCAACGAGCAGGTGCTGGAGATGGTGCGTGACCGACAGGTGGAGCTGGGGGTGGCGTTTGAGCCGACGCAGAGTTCTTCGCTGCAATTCACGCCGTTGTACATGGACCGGTTTGTGGCCGTGGTGCCCATTGATTCGCCGCTGGCGGAATTGGGCGACATTGATTGGCAAACGTTGCTCAAGGAACCGTTCATTACCTTGCAGCGACCGTCGACGGTACGGGTGATGCTGGAAGAACACTTGCACGCACAGGGCATGAAATTGCCGGTGGAGTTTGAGAGCCATCAACTGGCGACAGTAGGACGGATGGTGGCCAGCGGTTTGGGGGTGAGTGCGGTGCCGGCGTTGTGTGCCGAGCAGATGCGCGAATTGGGCGCACGGTGTATTACGCTACGCGACCCCGTGGTGGAGCGGGCGATCGGGGTGTTGACCAAGCCAGGGATTGAGCTGTCGGCGGCGGCTCAGGCGTTGTTCGATATACTTAAAGCGGAAAACCTGGGCGAGCGCCTGTCTCCCCGCTAAGCGCGGTCCCCTGTAGGAGCGAGCTTGCTCGCGAAGGTGGTTCAGCTGCATTGATGTCGACTGACACACCATCGCGAGCAAGCTCGCTCCCACAGAGTGCCGGGTCGATCAGGATGAAAGGCGCTGCGCCAGTAAGGGCAAGATTTGTTCGCAAGACTCTTCTATTTTCAAATCCAGCAGGTCATCCGCCCGCGTCTTGCCCAGATTAATCGCGATCAACGGCTTCCCCTGATCCGCCACCGCTCGACACAACCGAAACGCCGAATACGCCATCAACGACGACCCCACTACTAACAACCCCGCCGCCTGATCGACCGCCGCCATCGCTTTCGCCGCGGTGGCCTGAGCCACGTTTTCACCAAAAAACACCACATCCGGTTTCATCCGCTCGCCTGCGCAACGCGGACAATGGGGCACCTGAAACCGCGCCTCAAATGCCGGATCCAGCAAGGTATCGCCATCCGGCGCCTGCACCGCGTCCACCCCGGCCAGATAGGGGTTTTGCGCCTCCATCAAGCGCTGAATCGGGTCCCGTTCACTGCGCTCTCCGCAATCCAGACACAACACCCGATGCAAGCTGCCGTGCAGCTCGATCACGTCATGGCTTCCCGCCTGGTCGTGCAAGGTGTCGACGTTCTGGGTGATCAGCGCGCTGAGCTGCTGCTTATTTTGCAAACTGGCCAAGGCTTCGTGGGCCACGTTTGGCCGGGCCTGGCGCACTCGCGGCCAGCCGAGCATCGCCCGCGCCCAATAGCGGCGCCGGGATTGCGGGGCCGAGAGGAACTCCTGATACATCATTGGCTGCCGGCCGCGCCGCACGCCTTGGTTGTTGCGGTAATCCGGGATGCCCGACGGCGTACTGATGCCGGCACCGGTCAGGACTGCAAACGGCTGGTCGGCCATTATCTGCAGGAGCCGCTCGAGCTGTTCAGGGATGGGGCTGTCGAGCATGTTCAACACTCCGCAGGGCTATGACTGATCACAACTCGGTCCCTGTAGGAGCGAGCTTGCTCGCGATGGGCGTAAACGATGACGCGTACTGCCTGGAAAAATGCGCCGCCTTCGAATTCATCGCGAGCGAGCTCGCTCCTACAGTTAGCAATCAGCAATCAGAAGAGAACAGTGGTTATTTACGCGCCTCCAGTATCAGGTTGAACGGGGTTTCTGTCGCCCGACGGAACGTCTTGAATCCCGCCTCGGTGAACACTTTGCGCAACCGCGCCTCGCCGGCCTGGGCGCCGAGCCCGAGACCGACTTCCTGGGACAGCGAGTTCGGGGTGCAGATAAACGTCGAGGCGGCATAGAACAACCGGCCAACCGGGGTGGTATTGTCGTCGAGCGAGTCATTGGCGAAGGGTTCCACCAGCAGCACCGTGCCGTCTGGTTTCAGTGAGTCATAGGCGTGCCGCGCCGCACCCACCGGGTCGCCCATGTCGTGCAGGCAGTCGAAATAGCAGACCAGGTCATAGTCGTCGCCAGGGTAGCTTTTTGCCGTGCCCTGGAAGAATCGCGCGCGCCCGGCCACGCCACCTTCTTCGGCGCGTTGGGTGGCGACAGTGACCGATGGCGCGTGGTAATCGAAACCCACGAACCGCGAGTCCGGGAATGCCTGGGCCATGATCACGGTTGATGCGCCATGCCCGCAGCCGATGTCTGCCACCTTGGCGCCGGCTTCGAGTTTGGCGACCACGCCCTCCAGGGCCGGCAGCCACTCGGCAACCAGGTGCGCTTTGTAACCTGGGCGGAAGAACCGTTCCGTGCCGCTGAACATGCACGGGTGGTGATCGCCCCAGGCCAGGGCACCGTTGCCGCGCATGGCGTTGACCAGTTTGTCTTTGTCATGGAAAAAAGAGGCGACCACTGCGACACCGCCCGCCACATAGACCGGTGAGTCTTCGATCGCCAATGCCAGGGCTTGCTCTTCGGGCAGGCGGAACTGGCCGTCGCGGTGTTCCATGTAACCGGAAGCGGCATGGGCGCTGAGCCATTCGCGCAGCAGTCGGGCGTTGCAGCCGGTTTTGTCGGCGAGTGCTTCAGGGGTTATTGGCTGGCTGTCGGCCATGGCCCGATACAGGCCGAGTTCGTCGCCGAGGATGACATTGGCGAGCATCGCCGCGCCGCCCATGTCATTTACCAGTTTGCCCATGAAGTCGTTGAGTCTGGCCTCGTCCATCACGTGTGCTCCTTTAACAGGATCATGGTCCAGAGGCAAAGTTGCCTGGGTATTCGCCACTGGGCGGTGGTCGTGGGAATGAACAGGACGATAAGCTCGTCCTGGGTGCAGTAAGTTTAGTTCGCGGGCCGCGCTGCGCAGCCCGGAGCGACGAAAGCCCCCCATTTCTTGACCAAAACCAACTACTGTAGGAGCGAGCTCGCTCGCGATGGTGTATCAGCTACATGGTTGTCGACTGACACACCATCGCGAGCAAGCTCGCTCCTACAAGAGCGATTTGTGTTGTATCTCACTGTATCTAATCCCCCTGCCGAACACAGACCCGATACACCACTTCGGTTAACTGTGAGTCCGTTCTGGCAACCCTTGAGATCGACACCATGCCGACCCCCATCCTCTCAACGACAGCGACCGTCGGGCTCGGCCTGCGTCGCGGTTTAATCAAAGACCTTCAAGCCGCCCCCGCGGGCGATTTCGACTTTCTGGAAGTCGCGCCGGAGAACTGGATCGGCATCGGCGGTGCCCATGGTCACGCGTTACGTGCCCTGGCCGAGCGTTTTCCGTTGTCCTGCCACGGGTTGTCCCTGTCATTGGGCGGGCCGGGGCCGTTGGACGTCGGGTTTTTGCAGGAAGTCCGAATTTTCCTCGATCACTACAATGTTCCGCTGTACAGCGAACACCTGAGCTATTGCAGCGATGATGGCCATCTTTACGACCTGTTGCCGTTGCCATTTACCGACGAGGCGGTGCACCACGTGTCCGCACGAATACGTCAGTCCCAGGACATTCTCGGTCGGCGTCTGGCGGTGGAAAACGTGTCGTACTACGCCGCGCCCCAGCAGGACATGGACGAGCAGACGTTCACCAACGCGGTGCTGCGCGAAGCCGATTGCGACCTGCTGCTGGACGTCAACAATGTGTACGTGAACGCCATCAACCACGGTTTCGATCCACAGGTTTTTCTGGCGGGCATCGACCCGGGCCGGGTGGTGGCGATGCACGTGGCCGGGCATTTCGATGAGTCCGATACGTTGAAAATCGATACCCATGGGGCCTCGGTCAAACCGGTGGTCTGGTCGTTGCTGGCCGAGGCCTATGCCCGATTCGGCGCACGACCGACGCTACTGGAGCGGGATTTCAACTTCCCGGCATTTTCTGAACTGGTGGCCGAGTTGCAGACCATTCGCCGCTTGCAGATCGAGGGGGCGAGCCATGGATAAATCAGGTCTGTTTCGCCAGCAGCACACACTGGGTCGGTACCTGCGCGACCCGGATCACTGCGTGCCACCCGCGGGGATGGACGTGGCGCGGGGGCAGGTTTATCGCGACCTGATTTTTGCGAACCTGTTGTCGTTGCTCAGCGGCACCTTCCCGGTGCTGATCAAGATTCTCGGCGATGAGCGCTGGCGTTCTCTGGTGCGTATTTTCCTGCGGGACTACCGGGCGCGCACGCCGAAATTCGGTGAGATCGCCAGGGAGTTTGTCGAGTTTCTCGCCGCTGAACCGCAAGCGCTGAGCAATGGGCCATGGCCTCCGTTCATGGTGGAGCTCGTGCATTACGAATGGATTGAGATGGTACTGCAACAATCGGAAGCCGAACCGTTGGCCCCCAGCGATGCCGCGTTGCTGCTGGATCGTCCCTTGCAGGTATCGCCCCTGGCCTGGCCGTTGGTTTATGCCTGGCCGGTACAGTGGGTTGGGCCGGATTACCAGCCAGAGGCGATACCGGCTCAGCCGACCTTGCTACTGGTTCGTCGAGCTGAGGATTGGAGTGTGAAGTTTTCCGAGCTGAGCCCGTTGGCGTGGCGGTTGTTGCAGCGAATCGGGGAATTGCCTCAACTGAGCGGGCGTGAGCAGTTGGAAGGATTGGCCGTCGAGGCGGGTGAGGCGGGATCGCAAGCGTTTATGGACAGCGGGGCAGCGTTGTTGCGGCAGATGCAGGGGGAAGGGGTGGTTGGCATAGGTGCCTGACCCAGTGCAATCACCCAAACACCACAACCCTAGGGGTGGGAGCGAGCCTGCTCGCGAAGGCGGAGTGTCAGCCAAACTTAATGTTGGATGTGCCGGCCTCTTCGCGAGCAGGCTCGCTCCCACAGGTGGTTGGTGTTCAAGTCCGGAAGAAATACCTCTAAAGCACTCGTACCGCCCGTCATTTTTTTACCAGTCCCCGTAAAAATTTCCAACACCAGCCGATACAGATAACAGGCGCGCACAAACCCGTTACCCCCGTGGCGCCAAGCTGAATGGTGCGCGTCAATGCCGGCCACACAGCGACCACGGCAAGGATGCTCGACGCTTCAATCACCCGAGAATCATCCTATGTCACTGCGTAATCTGAACATCGCGCCTCGAGCTTTCCTGGGTTTCGTCTTTATCGCCTTGCTGGTCATCGTGCTCGGGGTGTTTGCCGTGAACCGCATGACGGTCATCCGCCAGGCCTCCATCGACATTGAAAGCAACCAACTGCCCAGCGTCGGGTTTCTGGGCAACATGACGGAAAACGTCCTGCGGATGCGCATTCTTTCGTTCCGGGTGTTGGTCAACCGTGAGCCGGCCGCGCTGCAGGACGCCCAGGCGCGTATCGGCGTGCTCGTCGACAAACTCCGTAACGCCCAGGCCAGTTACGCAGCCTTGCCCGCCCCACCGGAAGAAGCCGCGCTGTACAAGACGTTCACGGCCACGCTGGACGGCTACTTGCAAGCCCAGAACCAGATGCTGGAGCTGTCCCGACAGAACAAGCTCGATGAGATGCGCACCGTGATCAATACACAGATCAAGGACGGCACCGACCAGATGGGTGAGCAGCTCAATAAACTGGTGGCACTGAACACCGGCTATGCCAAAACCGCCTCGGCCGATGCGGGCGAGCACTACAGCAACGCGATTACCGGCATTATCGCAGTCGCGGTGCTGGCGGCCATGATGACGGTGCTACTGGCGTGGCTGTTGACCCGCAGCATCGTCACGCCGCTGAACCGTGCGCTCCAGGCCGCTGAAACCATTGCGGGTGGCAACCTGACCAAAGCCATCGAAATCGATGGCAAGGATGAACCGGCCCGTTTGCTCGGTGCCTTGTCCACCATGCAGGCCAACCTGCGCCGAACCATCGAGCAGATCGCCGGTTCCGCCACTCAACTGGGGGCTGCCGCCGAAGAACTCAGCACGGTCACAGCAGAAGCGTCCCGTGGCCTGCAACAGCAGAACAACGAAATTGAACAGGCCGCCACCGCCGTCAACGAAATGACCGCTGCCGTGGAAGAAGTCGCGCGCAATGCAGTGTCGACGTCCGAAGCCTCGAACCAATCGACCCAGGCGGCCCGTGAAGGTCGTGACCGCGTGGTGGAAACGGTCGACGCGATCCAGACCATGACCCACGACGTACAAAACACCTCGGTGATGATTGAAGGCCTGGCCGCCCAGGGGCGCGACATCGGCAAGGTATTGGACGTGATTCGCGCCATCGCCGAGCAAACCAACCTGTTGGCACTGAACGCCGCGATCGAAGCCGCTCGTGCCGGTGAGGCCGGACGTGGTTTTGCCGTGGTGGCGGATGAGGTCCGGGCGCTGGCGCATCGCACTGCGCAATCGACCCAGGAAATCGAGAAGATGGTCGCCGGCATCCAGAACGGCACAGGCGAAGCGGTTTCGTCGATGCAGCAAAGCAATCAGCGCACCCAGAGCACGCTGGAAATGGCTCGCGCTGCCGGTGTGGCGCTGGAGCAGATCACCCAGTCGATCCATTTGATCAATGAACGTAACCTGGTGATCGCCAGCGCATCGGAAGAACAGGCCCAGGTTTCCCGTGAAGTCGACCGCAACCTGGTGAACATCCGCGACCTCGCTTCCCAGTCCGCCGCCGGTGCCAACCAGACCAGCGCCGCCACGCATGAACTGTCGCGTCTGGCGGTGGATTTGAATGCGCTGGTGTCACGGTTTGTGATTTAAGCACCCTGTAGCAGCTGGCGAAGCCTGCGTTCGGCGGCGCAGCCGTCGTGAAATCAGACCACGCGGTGTATCAGGTAAACCGCGCGTTCAGGTTTTACGACGGCTGCGCCGCCGAACGCAGGCTTCGCCAGCTGCTACAGATCGTGCCTCGGCAATTTCAGTTCGGCACACAACCCGCCCCCTTCACGATTACTCAACGTCAACGACCCCCCGATCGCCAGCGCCAGCTGTTGCGCAATCGCCAGCCCCAACCCGGTCCCGCCGGTGCTGCGGTTACGCGAATTCTCCACGCGGTAGAACGGTTCCATCACATGGGCGAGTTGCTCCTGGGCAATCCCGGGCCCACGGTCCATGACTTTCACCGACAGGCTGCCGTTTTTCGTTTCCACCGACAATTCGGCAGCCCCGGCGAACTTCAATGCGTTGTCGGTCAGGTTGACCAATACCCGGCGTAACGCGTGAGGCCGGGTGTCGATCACCGCCGCGCTTTTGCCGTCCAGGCGAACGTCCTTGCCCATGTCCTGATAGTCAAACACCAGGCTGTCGAGGAACGAGTCCAGGTCGGTGCGTCGACTTTCCTCGGTGGCGCCGTGAATGCTGCGGGCATACGCCACGCCTTCGCGTACCAGGTGTTCCATTTCGCCAAGGTCGTTCCACAGTTTGTCTTTCTCGCTGGAGTCGTCCATGAACTCGGCACGCAGTTTCATGCGGGTGATCGGGGTTTGCAGGTCATGGGAAATCGCCGCCAGCAGTTGCATGCGTTCTTTCAGATACGCCGCAATGCGCGCCTGCATTGAATTGAAAGCTTTGGCGGCATGGGCAACTTCGGTCGGGCCTTTTTCGTCCAGGTGCACGGGATGGGCATTGGGGTCCAGGGTCTCGACGGCTTCGGCGAGGCGGCTGAGGGGGCGGATGGCAATTCTCACGGCGAGCCAGGAGCAGAAGATCATCAGCCCCAGCTGCCCCAGCAGCACGAAGGGCAGCCATGGCGACAACGGCACCATGGCGGGGCGGACGTCGATGGTCACCGGGCTGCCGTCCGCCAGTTTGAGATGAACCTGAAAGTGTTTTTGCTCACCGGGGATGTCGGTCACCGTCATCGGGTAATCCTTGCCGATGGCGTCTTTGATCGAGGTCACCGCGATGGGCGTATCGCTCATGGGCACGCCTGGCGAGCCTTCATCGAGCAGATAGCGGTAGTTGTGTCGTTTCAGTTGTTGCAGCCAGCTCTTGCGCTCTTCGGCTGGCAAGCGATCGAGGATGGCGATGGAGGTCGAAACGTCGGTTTCCAGATTGCCCAGCATGGTGTTTTTCGCGCTTTCGTAACGCTCGTAATACTGCGCACCGAAGGACAGCGCCTGGGCCAGGATCAGCCCGATCAGGAAAATCAGCGAGAGCCGGGAGGCGAGGGTGCGAGGCCAACGCATCGAGACGTTCATGACGGCGCACCGAGCACTTCCACCGGCAAGGAAAACACATAGCCTTCACTGCGCACGGTTTTGATGCAGGCCGGCTCACGGGCATCGTCCAGCAAGCGCTGACGCAGGCGGCTCACCAGCAAATCGATGGAGCGGTCGAACAGGTCGGCGTCGCGGCCCTGGGTCAGGTTCAGCAACTGGTCGCGACTGAGCACGCGTTGCGGGTGATCGAGAAACACACGCAGCAATCGATATTCAGCGCCACTGAGCGCGACCATCGTGCCGTCCGAGTCGAGCAAGTGCCGGGCCGAGGTGTCCAGGCGCCAGCGCCCGAACGCCAGCAGGCGACTGCTTTCAGTCACCACAAGGTTCGGCGGCAGCATCCTCGTACGGCGCAGCACCGCATTGATTCGCGCCAGCAGCTCGCGAGCGGCGAACGGCTTGACCAGGTAATCGTCGGCGCCCATTTCCAGGCCAATGATGCGGTCGGTCTCGTCATTGCGGGCAGTGAGCATCAGCACGGGCGTGGCTTTGTGTTTGCCAGCGCGCAGCTCGCGGCAAAGCAGCAGGCCATCGTCGCCGGGCATCATGATGTCGAGCACGATCAGGTCCACGGGCGTGGATTCAAGGAAGGCGCGCATTTGCCGTCCGTCTGCGACGACGGTGGTGCGCAGGCCGTTCTTCTTGAGGTAGTTGCCTACCAGTTCCCGGATCTCGCGGTCATCGTCCACGATGAGAATGTGATCGACGTGTTCCATGGGCCCTTGCCTCTGTGAGTGGGGAGTGTCGAGCAGTCTATCGAGCCTTGGCCCGCTCGCCCAAAGCCCTTTGTATTGCAGTGTATCTAGTGTGTCGACGGATACACGGGGACGCAAAAACATGAACTTTCAGGCGGTTTGTATCGCTGTGTATCGGGGGACGAGTTTGATACGTATCGATTTACACGCGCCTGTTTTCGACACAGTCGGGATACCTCACGGGCTTCTAATAGGTTCCAACGAGGCAACCCGGACGGCCTCGGCTCAATTGAACGACCTACCCATTGAAGCCTTGAGGACATCACCATGAACACTAAAGCCTGCCTGTTTGCCGCCCTCCTAAACACCACAAATCCACTATAGGAGCGAGCAACGATAACGCTTGTTTGCTGAATAAACGCGCCGCTCTCGAGCCCATCGCGAGTTCAAGCTCGCTCCTACAAAGGGCGTGCGTGGATTGCCACCCTCGTATTTCAAGGTGAACTTCATGTTCCTCATCGCTTTCCTGGGCGGCATCCTGACCGTCCTCAGCCCCTGCATCCTCCCGGTCGTGCCGTTCCTGTTCGCAGGTGTTGACCGCACGCGGTCCTCGATCGTGCTCACCCTCGGCGGCATGGTCCTGACCTTCGCCCTGATCTCCAGCCTGGCCGTGGTCAGCAGCGAGTGGGTGGTGCAAGCCAACAACACCGGTCGCCACATCGCCCTGATCGTGATGGTGCTGTTTGCCCTGTCGCTGATCTCTGCCCGGGTCGGTGACTGGCTGGCCCGTCCGTTCGTGGCGCTTGGTAATCGCCTGGACCCCGACACCCGCAAGATGTCCGGCCCCTTGAGCTCGATCATGATTGGCGTCGCCACCGGTCTGCTCTGGGCGCCGTGCGCCGGGCCGATCCTCGGCTTGATCCTCACCGGTGCGATGCTTCAAGGCGCGAACGCCCAGACCAGCCTGTTGCTGGTGGCGTACGGCCTGGGTAGCGCTGTGTCCCTTGGCAGCCTGATCTTCGCCGGTCGCGGCCTGGTCAATCGCTTGAAATCATCGATTCCGTTCACTGGCTGGCTGCGTCGTGGTGCCGGTGTTGCCGTGCTGGCCGCTGCCGTGGTGATTTCCACCGGCGTGGACAAGACACTGCTGACCGGCACGTCGTCCGAAGGCGTGAGCAGCGTCGAGAAAAGCCTGCTGGAAACCGTCCCACAAGTCGTCGATTACCTGGTCAGCAAGGTCAAGGCCGACTCGTCGATGGACAACGCCAAAGGCGCCATGCCGTCGCTGGCCGGCGCGGTCGAATGGCTCAACTCGCCCGCCCTGACCCACGACGCCCTGAAAGGCAAAGTGGTCCTGGTGGACTTCTGGACCTTCGACTGCATCAACTGCCAACACACCTTGCCGTACGTGAAGGACTGGGCGAAGAAATACCAGAAGGAGGGCTTGGTGGTGATTGGCGTCCACACCCCTGAATACGGTTTCGAACGCATCATCGACAACGTCAAGGATCAGGTGAAAAAGCTCGGCATCACCTACCCGGTGGCGATCGACAACAACTACGCGATCTGGCGCAACTTCGACAACCAATACTGGCCCGCTCACTACCTGATCGACGCCAGGGGCCAGGTGCGTTACACCCACTTCGGTGAAGGCAGCTACGACACACAGGAGAAGATGATTCAGCAGTTGTTGGACGAGGCCAAGGCCGACGCCGAAGCCCCTGCAGCCGCGTAACCATTTTTTCCTGACTTGAAAACCCTCCAGCAGCGCCCCCACCCATTTTTGTAGCAGCTGGCGCAGCCGGCGTTCGGCTGCGCAGCAGTCGTAAAATCAGAACTCGCGGTGTATCAGGAACACCACGCAAGCCAGTTTACGACTGCTTCGCAGCCGAACGCAGCCTCGCAGGCTCGGCAGCTGCTACACCGGGTTGGTGTTGCATTCACGCGTGGGGCCGAGACGTTACCTGACTGCGCCGCCACGCCGCCGGCGGTGCTCCGAACTCTCGTCGAAAGGCCCGGCTGAACGCTGTATCGGTCTGGTAGCCGACTTCTTCGGCAATGCGCATCAATGAGCTGTTGCTGCTGCGTAACAGGTTGGCTGCCAGCAACATGCGCCATTGCGTCAAATACTGCATCGGCGAACTCCCCACCAGTTGCTGAAACCGCTCCGCCAACACCGACCTTGAAGTCCCGGCGGTACGCGCCAGCTCATCCAGTGTCCAGGCGTGACAGGGTTTCTTGTGCAAGGCGTTCAGTGCGGCGCCGACGATCCGGTCGCCCACGCCCGCCAGCCAACCGGTACGGCCTTCGCCCTGTTCGTTCATATACAAGCGCAGCACTTCGATGAACAACACCTCGGCCAGCTTCGCCAACACACCTTCACCGCCGGGCCGTGGCGACCGGGCCTCAGCCAACGCGTAACGGACCGAAGACTCCAGCCAGATGCCGGCATTCGAGCCGCGCACGTTGACCCTGACCACCGCGGGCAATCCCGTCAACATCATGCCCGCCAATCGCGTATCGCACGCCAGATAGCCGCACACCAACCGCGTGACGGCACCGCCACCGCCATAACTCAACTGCCGTGGACGACGCGCCAGCACCACGTCCAGCCGTGCACCGGTCGCCGGTGCCAGGCCAGGCTCGGAGCCCATGCGATGGGCGTCCCCCTGAGGGAACACCACGACATCGCCGGCGGTCAGCAAAAGGGGGGGATCGTCACCGAGTTCGACGTAGCACTCGCCTTCGGTGATCAGGTGAAAGATCACCACCCGTTCGGCGTCGGGCTCCAGGAATGGCGCCGCCGAGTCGGCGCTGGGCGACTGATAGCACCAGGGGGCGGTGAACCTGGCGTTGATGAAAATCGCGCCGACCAGGCGGACGACGCGCAGGGTTTGAGACAGGGCGTCCATGATGATTTCCCGATTTGGCGGGGCGCTGCTGTTGATTGTGAAGCTGATTGTGAGCCTGTCATCGCGCGACGCGAAATCTCCGGACGATCGGACAGGCTTGGCCGACGATCGGGCAGGACGCCGACGTTGCCCGGCGCGATAGTTGGCATACCGGGTCACCCGACCCTGTCATCAATAACAAGAATGGGAGGTTGCCATGCCAAAGTTCATCATTGAACGCGAGATCCCGGGCGCTGGAACACTGTCAGAAAGGGATTTGAAAGCGGCTTCGCAAAAGTCCTGCAAAGTGTTGCGCGAGTTGCCAGAAGTGCAGTGGCAGCAGAGCTATGTCACCGGTGACAAACTCTATTGCGTGTACATCGCGCCGAACGAAGAGTTGATCAGGGAGCACGCCAAACAGAGCGGTTTCCCGGCCAACCGCATTTCCCAGGTTTCGGCCGTCATCGATCCGACCACGGCGGAATAAGCCGGGGCTGTTTTCCAACCCGCAACGGAGCGGAATTCATGAGTACACCCATTGATCTTACTGCCCTGAAACAGCGTCAAATGGCCGCGTGGGCCAGCGGCGATTACGCCGTGATCGGCACCACCTTACAGATTGTCGGCGAAGAACTCGCCGAAGCCTGCGACCTGCTGTGCGATGAGAACGTGCTGGATGTCGCCGCCGGCAACGGCAATGCAACGCTCGCCGCCGCACGTCGTGGCTGCCACGTCACCTCCACCGACTACGTGGCAGCGCTGCTGGAGCGCGGCGAAGACCGGGCCAGGGCCGAACACCTGGAAGTGACGTTTCAAGTGGCCGACGCCGAGGCGTTGCCCTTTGCGGATGCCAGCTTCGATGCCGTGCTGTCGACCTTTGGCGTGATGTTTGCGCCCGACCAGGACAAAGCCGCTTCGGAGTTGGCGCGAGTCTGTCGCCCTGGAGGCCGGATCGGCCTGGCCAACTGGACGCCTGAAGGCTTCGTCGGCCAGATGTTCAAGACCCTCGGCCGCCACTTGCCGCCCCCTGCAGGCGCTCAATCACCGTCCCAGTGGGGCAGCGAAGCCTGGTTGCACACGCACTTCGATGAGCGTGATTTTCTGCTCCAGGTGACACGCCGGACGTTCAACTTCCGTTATCGCTCGGCTGCGCATTTCATCGATGTGTTCCGCAACTGGTACGGTCCGGCCCACAAAGCCTTTGCAGCGCTGCCACCCGAGGGGGCCGAGGCCCTTGACACTGACCTGACCGAACTGTTGAACCGCATGAACCGTGCGGGCGCCAAGTCGCTGGTGGTGCCGAGTGAATACCTTGAAGTGGTGATCACAAGGCGTTAATTGTAGGAGCGAGCTTGCTCGCGATGGAGTGTCAGGCGAATCAGCGTTGCCTGACACTCCATCGCGAGCAAGCTCGCTCCTACAGGGGGGATGTTCGCGCTATTTAGACAACTTTGGCGCCGCGTGCTGTCAGCAGCTCGCGCAACACCGAGCGATGGCAGTGCGCTTCATCCTCGCAATAACAACCCACCGCCAGTGAGGTTTGATGGGAAAGACCGGCTAATAGATCGAGCAGTTGACTCGGCGCTGGATGGTTCATTTCTGCCTTGAATTTGCGCTTGAAGGCATCCCAGGCTTTGTCATCGGTGGCGGCTTTGGCTTCGGCCACCAGTTCCGCGCTCGGCGAAAGCAGTGGCTGCCATACATCATAAAAATCACGACTGGCGAATTCGGACTTCGGTACGCCACGCGGTGGACGCCGAACCGTGCCCAGGCGCAGGCCTTCATTGGCTGCACGGGGCGATCCGAGTCGCACGATATGGATGGGCATGGTCGATGTATTCCCCTCAACGCTCACTTGAAACCTGTCCGCGTAACCAGGCGTACCAGTCAGCCAATCCCTCACCCTGGGTGGCGGACAGCTGCAGCACTTCTATATCAGGATTTATCCGGCGTGCGAAGGCAATGCAGGCGCTCACGTCGAAATCCACGTAGGGCAACAAGTCGGTCTTGCTGATGATCATCAAGCTCGAGGCCTTGAACATGTGCGGGTATTTGAGGGGCTTGTCGGCGCCTTCGGTGACCGAGAGGATGACCACTTTGGCGCGCTCGCCGAGATCGAACAGGGCAGGGCAGACCAGGTTGCCGACGTTTTCCACCATGACCAGCGAGTTGGGCGCGGGTGCCAGTTGCTTCAACGCACCGGCCAGCATTTCGGCTTCCAGATGGCAGCCGGTTCCGGTGTTGATCTGCACCGCCGGGCAGCCGGTGGCGCGGATGCGTTCGGCGTCGAACAGGGTTTCCTGATCGCCTTCGACCACGCTGATCGCCAGGCTACTGGAGAGGTCACGCAAGGTGCGTTCCAGCAACGTGGTTTTCCCGGCGCCAGGGGAACTCATCAGGTTCAGCGCCAGAATGTTGTGAGCCTTGAGCCATTCACGATTCTGCTCGGCCAGCCGGTTGTTCTTCGCCAGAATGTCCTGCTCCAGTTGCACCGTGGTGCCGTGCACATGGGCGTGCGTCTGGACCGGTTCAGGTTCATGAACGTGGGCATGCAGGCGCACAAAGTCGCCGTGTGGCTCATGTTCGCCAACCCGTTGCAGTTTGCTGGTCGCCAGGTCGGTGATCCGAGCCCTGGCACCGTTGGAGCAACCACAGGTAGTACACATCAGGCGGCCTCCTCGATTTCCATCGACTTGATCCGTAACTGGTCACCCCCTTGTGGGCGCTCCAGGTTGGCCGAGCCGCAACGACACGTGGAAAGCCTGTCGTCCATGCGCACCTCGGCGCCACAGTCACGGCAGCGGCTTAAGCCTGGAACCCGAATAATCTCCAGGCTCGACCCCTGCAGTGAGGTGCCTTCAGTGACCACGTCGTAGCAAAAGCGCAAGGCGTCCGGCATCACGCAGGACAACGTACCAACCTCCAGCGTGACGCGTAAAACCCGCGCAGCGCCGGCGTGTTCGGCACAGGCTTCGACGATGCTCTGGGTGACGGATAACTCGTGCATCAGCAGATCCTCGGCAGTTGCTCGCCGATCAGCATGTCGACGATGCGTTCGCCGCCGAACGCGGTGTGCATGATCACGCAACCCACCGGGCTCTCACTGATCTCCCCGATGATGGCCGCATCGGCACCTGCCGGATGCGCGCGCATTGCCGTCAGTGCGAGCTCGGCGTATTCGGCCGGGATCACCGCCACCAGCTTGCCTTCGTTGGCAAAGTACAGCGGATCGAGACCGAGAATTTCCGACACGCCCTTGACCGCTTCGCGCACCGGAATGGTCGGCTCATCGAGGTTGACGCAGACGTTGGCGGCCTGGGCGAATTCGTTCAGTACCGTGGCGATCCCGCCACGGGTCGCGTCGCGCAGGCAATGCACATCAGGGCAAGCCTTGAGCAGCGTCGCGATCAAACCATGCAGCGGCTGGCAGTCGCTCTGGATCGGCACGTCCAGCGCCAGGTCATCGCGGGCGGCGAGGATCGCCACGCCATGGTCGCCGATGTAGCCATTGACCAGCACCTTGTCGCCGGGCCGGGCACGGGTGGCCGCGATGTTGACGCCCGCCGGAATCACTCCGATGCCGCTGGTGTTGATGAACAGTTTGTCCACGGCGCCGCGCTCGACTACCTTGGTGTCGCCGGTGACGATCTGCACCCCGGCCACCCTGGCGGCCTGTTGCATGGAGTCGACGATGCGCCGCAAGTCGGCCACCGCAAAGCCCTCTTCGAGGATCACCGCACAGGATAGATACAGCGCACGTGCGCCCGACACGGCGAGGTCGTTGACCGTGCCGTTGACCGCCAGGTCACCGATATTGCCGCCAGCAAAGAACAGCGGGTCGACCACATACGAATCCGTGGTAAACGCCAATCGATCTCCGTGCCCGACGAGCTCACTCAAGGTGAAACGGGCCTGGTCTTCCAGCGGTGCCAGCGACGGATTGTTGAAGGCGCCGACGAACACATCGTCGATCAGGTCGCGCATGGCTTTGCCACCGCTGCCGTGCGCCAGGGTGATGGTGTCGCCGCGCACCTTGCCGCTGCGCTGACGGATACGCGGTATCGGTTCATCGATGACGAGACTGGCAGGGCCGGGAACGGTCATGTCTGATGCTCCCGTTGTGCGTCAGCAGCTTCGCGTTTTTTCAGGATATCCACCAGGTCGATGCGCCCATAGTTGTACACCGCAGCGCAGGCACCTTCGCTGGAAACCATCAACGAGCCCAGCGGCATTTCCGGGGTGCAGGCGGTGCCGAATACTTTGCATTGCCACGGCTTGATCACACCCTTGAGCACTTCGCCGCACTGGCAGGATTTAGGGTCGGCGATCTTCAGGTTCGGAATCGGGTATTTGCATTCGGCGTCGAAGCGCGCATAGGCGTCGCGCAACTTGACCCCTGAATGATCGATCGACCCCAGGCCACGCCACTCGAAGAACTCACGCAACTGAAAGACCTTTTGCACCGCCGCCAGGGCGGCATTGTTGCCGGCCTCGGGGACCACGCGCTGGTACTGGTTTTCCACCTCGCATCGGCCCTCGGCCAGTTGTTTGACCACCATCCACAGTGACTGGAGGATATCCAGCGGTTCGAAACCGGAAATCACCACCGGTTTCCTGTAGTGACGGGCGATGAACTCATAGGGCTCGCTGCCGATCACCATGCTCACGTGGCCGGGGCCGAGGAAACCGTCGAGGGTCAGTTCCGGCGAATCGAGAATCGCCTTGATCGTCGGGATGATGGTGATGTGGTTGCAGAACACTGAGAAGTTGCGCAGGTCCTCTGCTTCGGCGCGCAGGATGGTCAGGGCCGTGGACGGCATGGTGGTTTCGAAACCGAGGGCGAAGAACACCACCTCCCGCGTCGGGTTGTCGCGCGCGAGTTTCAGTGCGTCCATTGGCGAGTAGACCAACCGCACGTCAGCCCCTTCGGCCTTGGCTTGCAGCAGGCTTTTGCGTGAACCGGGCACGCGCATGGCGTCGCCGAAGGTGGCAAAAATGATGTTCGGGTGCTGCGCCAGGGCTACGCAGTCATCCACCCGGCCCATGGGCAACACGCACACCGGGCAGCCTGGGCCGTGCACCAGTTCGATGGTGTCGGGCAGCATCTGCTCGATGCCATATTTGAAGATCGAGTGGGTGTGCCCGCCGCAGACTTCCATGAGCTGCAACGGCCGTTGCCGGCACAGCGCAATTCGCTGCACCAGCTTCTCGATCTGCTTCACCAGCACCCGGGCTTTGACTGGATCGCGGAATTCGTCGACGAATTTCATGCTCGCGTCTCCAGGCCACCGCGGTCGTCGGCGAGCAGGGTATGCACCAGGTCCCAAAGGATGTGATAGGTGGCGACGTGCACTTCCTGAATCCGGTGGATGCTGTCCGTGGGCACCACCAGGCAATGATCGACGTCCGCCGAGCGGGCCATTGCGCCACCGTCGCTGCCGGCCAGACCCATCGTGGTCAGGCCCATTTCATGCGCCTTGGCATAGGCCTTGAGTAGATTGCCGGAGTTGCCGCTGGTGGAAAAACCCACCAGTCCATCCCCCGGTCGACCCAGGGCAATGACCTGACGGACGAAGATATGATCGAAGCCGACATCGTTGCCGACGGCGGTCATCATCGCCTGGTCTGCCGCCAGGTTCGTCGCCGTCAAGGCTGGGCGGCCCGCAGTGATGGGGTGCAGGAACTCCACTGCGAAATGCGCGGCGTCGCAGGAAGAACCGCCGTTGCCCATCGACAACATGCGTCCGCCTCGCCGGTACACCTCTGCAATGGCCCGCGCCATCGCGACGATGGCTTCGGCGTTCTCGGCAAAGAAGCGCAGCTTGACCTCGACACTGTGGGCGGCTTTTTGTCGAACGGATTCCAACAGCGCCTTATCGACGGCGCCACTCTCTTGCTTGTCACCGTGCAAGAACGGGTACAACCCACGCAGTGGACTATCACCTTCAGACATGGCCGTGCCTCGCTATCGTGAGTCCTGCATCCATTGCATTTCCTCGGTCATTTCACCGAGCGCCTGCAGCAGTTCGAGGGTCTTCAATGCCTCGTGTTCGTCGATCCGGCTCATGGCAAAACCGACGTGGACCAACACCCATTCACCGACGCAATCAGCATGGGTACGGCCGTCACCGACCACGCACGAGATGTTGATCGCACGGTGGATGCCGCCGATTTCCACCGTGGCCGTATCAGTCGCCGCGTCAACGATCTCGACGATTTGCCCGGGAATGCCTACGCACATGGTGGTCGCTCCTCTTGTGGGTGGAGCGATTGCGCTGCGGCGACAACGGCCTGACCCAGGCTTAAGCCGCCATCGTTCGCGGGCACTTGGCCGTGGCGCAGCACTTGCAGACCCTGGGCTTCCAGGCATCGGATCAGTTCGGTGGCGAGTATCGTGTTCTGGAACACGCCGCCCGAGAGGGCAATACGGCTGCCCCACAGATCGCCATGTTGCTGGCGCAGGTGCTCGATCATCTGTGCCACGGCGTGCGCCAGGCCGATATGGAAGCGCGCCGCGATCACGCCGGGCGGTACACTGGCGCGCAAGTCCTCCAGCAGGGATCGCCACATTGACTGTGGTTCCAGACGCGGCAGTCCGCCGGCTAACACGATTGCGAACGGATAGCCCTGGTCGAGGGCGTTGCGATCGACGATGGCTTCCAGCTCGATGGCCGCCTGGCCTTCGTAGCTGACGGTCTGGCACACTCCGATCAGCGCCGAGACGGCATCGAACAATCTTCCGCAGGAACTGGTTCTGGGGCTGTTGAAGCCGGATTCGAGCATGCCGTTCAAGGTTGCCAGTGGTTTGTTTGCCAGCGTCCGGAAGTACGACAGATCGCCGAACTCGTCGGTCAATGTGTACCACGCCGCCATCCGTCGCAGGTGGGCATAGGTCATGCGCCAGGGTTGCTCGATGGCGGCCTCGCCACCGGGCATGGCAACGGTCGACAGGCTGGCCAGGCGTCGATAGCCGCGATAATCGGCGAGCAGGAACTCACCGCCCCACAGGCTGCCGTCAGCGCCGTAACCGGTACCGTCCAGGGCAACGCCGAGCACCGGCGGCGCGTTCAGCGCTATGCCGTTGTCGGCCATGCACGCGGCGATGTGGGCGTGATGATGCTGCACTTCGATCAGCTCCAGGCTTGCAGCAGCGGCCCAATCCCGACCGAAACGGCTCGGCAGATAGTCAGGATGGCAGTCGATGACCAGCACCTCTGGATGATGGTCAAACAACTGTCTGTACAGCGTCAGGGTTTGACCGTACGCCGCATTCGTGCCGGGATGGGCCAGATTGCCCAAGTGCTGGGACAGGATCGCCTGACCGTCCTTGATCAGGCAGAAGGTGTTTTTCAGCTCGCCGCCCAGGGCCAGAATCGCCGGGGCATTTTGAAACCCGGCGGGCAGGCGCAGCGGTGTCGGCGCATAACCACGGGCGCGGCGCAGCAGGGAAGGGGCGTCGGCCACTTGCCGGACCACCGAGTCGTCCAGCCGATTGACGATGTCCCGATCATGCAGCAACAGTGCGTCAGCGATACCTGCCAGCTGTTTACGGGCCTCATCGTTGTCGATGCACTGGGGTTCGTCGCTGCGGTTGCCGCTGGTGAGCACGATCGGTGCGTCCAGGCCCGCCATCAGCAAATGATGCAGGGGGGAATAAGGCAGCATGAAGCCGTAGCAGCGCTGCCGGGGAGCAACGCTTTCGGCCAGTTGCTGCGGGCCTTGGATATCGAGCAGCACAATCGGTGCCGCCGGGCTATGCAGCATTGAGGTGTCGGCCAGGGTCAGGTTGCAGTAACGGCGGATCATCGACTCATCCCGAGCCATCAACGCGAAGGGTTTGTGCTCGCGGCGCTTGCGTTGGCGCAGCTGCTGCACCGCGTCGGCATTCGACGCGTTGCAGGCCAGGTGCACGCCGCCGATGCCTTTGATGGCGACGATATGCCCGGCCTTGAGCAAGCGTTGAGTGGCCTCGATCGGATCACCGCGGCAATCGACTGCCGAACCGTTTGCCGCTTCAAGCCAGAGCTTCGGCCCGCAGACCGGGCAGGCATTGGGTTGAGCATGGAAACGTCGGTCCGCTGGATTCTCATATTCGCGCAGGCAGTCGGGGCATTGGGCAAACGCGCCCATGCTGGTGTTGCCGCGATCATAGGGAATGGCGCGGACAATCGACATGCGCGGGCCGCAATGGGTGCAGTTGGTAAAGGCGTAGCGGTAACGGCGATTGGCGGGATCGAACACTTCGCTCAGGCACGTTGCGCAGGTCGTGGCGTCGGCGACAATGCCGGTATGCACCTGGCCGCCGGCGCTTTTGACGATGCGAAAATCGGTTACCGGTGACCCACCGCGCAGTGCCGTTGATTCCAGTGAATCGATCCGTGCCAGCGGCGGTGCTTCATCGCGCAAACGCTGTAAAAACCGCTCCCGTGCAGCGCGCTCACCCCAGATGCGGATCAGCACCCCTTCGGCATCGTTGCAAACGTCGCCCACCAGCGCGCAATCGCGCGCCAGCCGCCACACCGTGGGTCTGAAACCGACGCCTTGGACCAGTCCGCGGACACGGATCGCTTCGCCACTCAGAGACGTGCCCCGGGTGTTTTGCACAATCTGATCAAGCCGTTTGGATGTGCGCATTACCGTCTCCCAGGCTGATGCCTGCGTTGGAGATCACATGTTGCGAATTTTCAGATAGCGTTTGATGTCGTGGAAATTCACCACCACCAGCGCGACAATCAGCGCCAGAATCAGAAGCCAGAAAATCGTCCAGCCACTCATTTCGATCCTCCCGGAGCGGTCAGGCTCCTTGTTTCGTCAGCCGATAGTTCGTTCAGAAGGCCGAGCACTTCGACGACCGCTTTGTCGACCGCACGGGTCACCGCGTCGCTCAAACCCATGTGTCCATGCTCGCCACCCAGCGAGGCCGGCTGACAGCACACCATCAGGACCCGCGGGTGTTGTTGATCCAGCGCGGCGATGAAGCGCAGGACGCTGGCCGGGTCCATGCCGTGGGGGGACATCAGTTGTTCGCCGCGGCCTGGTGTGGTTGCGTCACCGATCTGCGGTTCAATCAGATAAATCGTGCCTGGTGCCTCGCCACGATCCACGGTGTCGATCAGGATGACTACTTCGTAGCCCTCCATCAGCGCATAACCGAGGTCCAGGCCACGGATGCCGAAATCCGCCACGTCGACCCCGTCCGGCACTTGCCGCTGGACCAACCGCGTGGCGACTTCGCAACCAAAGCCGTCGTCGCCCATGAAGATATTACCGATGCCGGCGACGAGGATTTTCATCACTTCACGTCCTCCAGCGACTGGACTTCTTCGGGTGAAAAAAAGAACCGATGCCCCGGCATCCGTTGCAAACCCCACTCGCGACCCGGGTCGTCATCAAGGGTCACGGCGACGTGCACGCGGTCTTCGAAATCACGCTCGATGGCTTCAATCACTGCGGTTTTGCCGGCCAGCATCAGGTCCATGGCATCGCCGCCTGCTCGGGGTTGCAGTCGCACGCGATCGCCCACCCGTAGCGCGGCGCCGCCGTTGTGGTCGTACACCAGGCGCGGGCCGCTTTGCACCGGATCGCGCATGACCCCATGCAGGCGCATGAAGCTGTCGCCATCGAGTGCTTCGGTGCGAGCGAGCAAAGCCGCCGAGCGTGGGTCGAGCTCGGCCATCTCGCGTTTTTCGCCGTCGGTCATGGCGAGGATACGCAGACTGAGGATTTCGTCGATTTCAGTGGAGTCGAAAAATTCACCGGGACTTTGCGCGGCGATTTCCGGGTAGTCGTACAGAATGATCGGTGATGACAGCAGCAGATTCCGCGCACCGGGCTCGCCCACCAATACCGGGTAAGTGCCTTGGTTGTCGCAACCGGCGGCTGCGTCCTTGAGTGCCTCGGGCGGGTCCATCAGGCTGACGAAAGCACCGCGCTCGACGCCGAGCAGGGTGTGGGTGGAGGCGAAACTGTAGAGGCTTGCCTGTTCGCGGTCGGTGACGCTGGCCGGGTCCATGGGTGTGTGGTTTTCGATGCGCACGGTCAGTCGCCAGACGTCTGCGCTGACGGGGTGCAGTTGCAGGTCGATGTGGCCCTGAATCGCCGATTGATTGCGCAGCAGCACGCCGCGGATCAATCCGTCGTCGCTGAGTGGTTCAAGTTCGCGCCGACCTTCGAAGGCGAATGGCACATTGCGGCCGGTCCCCAGAAGGTCGCCCAGTCGACAATCGACCACCGACAGGTCGCGCTCCACGGCTTCCTGCCAGCAATGAAACTGTCGCTGGCCCAAGGTCAGCGACGGTACGGGGTTGAACGGCAGGTCTTGCGGCGCTTGCGGCCATTCGCTCAATGGCACTTGCAACTCGCCGATCTCACGGGCCAGTGGCTGCAGGAACCGCACACGCACTTCGAGTCGCGTGTCAGCGCTGCCCCGGACCAGGCACTGGGTCTGCATCTGCCATGGTTCGCCGCCTTCGGTGGCCTCGAACCAGACCTTCGGATAGATCCCGCCGAAGGTCCAGCGCTGGCGATTTTTCGCTGAAGTGCAACGGTAGGGGTACAGGATGTAACCCTCGTATAGCACCGCTTCGACCACCGGTTGTACCGTTTGCAGGTTCATCACGCCAGCCTCTTCGCCTCGGCCAGCAGGCTGGCGAGCGCTTCATCAAAACCGGGATGCCCACAGCGGCGTTTGTACTCGTACAACGCTTCAAACACCTGCGCGTTGACGCGCAGCCAGTGTTGGTTGGGGTAGTAGAGTTGCATCATGTCCTTCCACACCTGGAGCGGCAGCGCGTAATGAGTTTCTTCGTTCCAGGAGATCAGGGCCATGGCCAGCGCGCCTTCCTCGTCGCGATAGAACACGCTGCCGGAATACAACAGCAGCAGGGGCACCACGCCCTGATCGAGGCCGTGAAAGTATTTGGTCGCGGCGAGGTTGAAGTCGAAGCTGCAAGGGACGGGCAGATTCACTTCAGTGCGTTCGCCGGTAAACGCCGGCACCACCACGGTTGAGTGGGTCCAGAGCAGGCTACGCAAGGTTTGACTCCAGCGTGAAGGCTCACCGAACAAATCGCTCAGGCGCGACTGTTCTGCCGGCGCGTAATAACGTTTGGCGGTCTCGATGCGAATCTGGCATTGCAGCGAGATGCTCTGGATCGGCACGGGGCGTCCGCGCTGGTGCAGTTCCAGTGCCAGATGCAGGGTCGGGGCGGCGGCGTATGGGTCCGGCATGGCGCCGTTGACCGAAATGCTGAGGTCAGGCATCGACGTCGCCTCCCGTTTCGCCACGTAACTGTTCGAAGAAGCGCAACTGCGCGGCTTGCGCATCCTGTCCACCTGAGAGACCGTGCCAATGGGTGCGAATCAACCCGACCAGTTCATAGCAGCGGTCTACGGGGATGCGGTAGTACTCGCGAGCGTGGTCCATTCGGTTGACCAGCAGGGCTTCGACATCCGGTTGCAGCTCGAGCAGCACAGGGTTGGCTGCGGCCAGTTCATCCCAGGTGTGCAGCGCCAGTTTCGACTCGGTGGCACCGGCGGGGCCGGGATACAGCGCCAACACCCGATGCTGAGGCGAGCTGTGAACGAAAAACGCCAGGTTGATCGGGATCAGCAAGCCGTCCCATTGTGCATCGCTGAGTACGAAGGCGTGCAGCCGCGTCACATGACGAGGCACGCGCCGGTAGCGTCGGGCTTCGGGGCTATCGAACAACAGGGCGCAGGCCTGGCAGGCGCAGAGCAGGCGACGGGTATCGGGCTCGATCAGGTGTTCATGCGCATGGCCAATCTCGGCATAGCACAACTCGCAGTGCTCCACCGGTTTACGCTCGATGCCCAGAAAGCCCTTGAGCGAGGCCACCCAGTCATCCGGTTTCGCTACGATGGCCTCGGTCATGTCCGGTCCTCACTCTGGTCGTTACTCGTTGGCTACCACCGGCTGGCTCACCCAGACCAGCGGCACAAAACCGGCGTGGGCGGTCAACGTGTCCAGCCCCTCGATCAGCAATTCTTCGGCATCGGGGACCATTTCCATCAGCACTTCCTCGATCTCCTGACGCAGTGCTGCGGCCGTGGGCATGACGCCGTTCGGGTCGCTGGCGCTGACGCTGATCCGCACTTCGTTGGCCTTCACGCCGATCAGCTCGACGAGCACACCTTTGACCCCGAGGTGCGGGCGCAACCGATCAATCGCTTTGCGTGCACGGGTCGGCAGGTCTTCGGGATGCAGGTCGTGCAGCAGCAACAGCCCGCGCACCCGTGGGTTGGCGGTAAACCGCGGCAACAGCGTGTCTGCCGGTTGCGTGCCGGTTTCGCGGATGATGTCCAACAGGTCTGCCAACCCCAGGCTGTGCAGACGGATCACCACCCGCACCAGTTCCTGTGCCGCGCTTCTGGCGGTCGGGTCTTCAAGCCCGTCCAGCGCGGCCAGCAGTTCTTGCAGGCGCGCGACTTGCTCGTCGAGTTCCTGTTGCCGGGCGCCGCTCACGGTGTCGACTCCGCGTCATCCGCTTCGGTCGACTGGCCGAGGCCGCCATTGCCGGGCGCATGGATGACCTTGAGGGTTTTGCCGTTGCCCAGGTACATGTGCACGCCACAAGGCAGGCACGGATCGAAGCTGCGCACGGCGCGCATGATGTCGATGCCCTTGAATTTATCGGGGCCGTTTTCCTCGAAGATCGGCGTGTTCTGCACCGCGTCCTCGTAAGGGCCGGGGGTGCCGAAGGTATCCCGGGGACTGGCGTTCCAGGGGGTTGGCGGGTACGGATGGTAGTTGGCGATCTTGCCGTTGCGAATCACCAGGTGATGGGACAGCACCCCGCGCACCGCTTCATGGAAACCGCAGCCGATGGCGTTTTCCGGCACCTTGAACTCGGTCCAGGTTTTGGTGTGGCCAGCCTGCAATTCACTCAGTGCTTTCTCAACGAAGTGCAGGGCGCAGCACGCGGCGTAGACCTGGAAGTAGGTCCGGGCGCGGTCACGCTCGATGGCGTTGCTCCATTTCGGTACATGCCATTCGAACTCGACTTCCGGTTTGAGGGCAGTCGGTGGCAGGTACATCTTGATGCTTTGGCCGGTGGCCTTGATGTAGCCGATGTCGACCAACCCGGCCAGTGCCGTGGCCCACAGCCGCGCCAGTGCGCCACCGCCGGTGTCCAGCGCCAGGTGTTCGCCGGTGCGTTTGTCCAGCCAGCGTGGCGACATGACCCAGGAATACTTGTCGTCGAAATCGCGTTTCTGTGGACGCGGCACGGTGGTCTGGTTCCACGGGTGATTGATGTCCACCACATTGCCCAGTGGGTCTTTCTCCACCAGTTTTTCGCGTTTTTCCCAGCTTTCGTAATACGAACTGCCGAGCAGGATGCGCATCTGCAAATTGATCTCCACCAGGTCAGTGGTGACCAGTTCGCCGTCCACCACCACGCCAGGGGTGACGAACATCGCCCGTCCCCATTCGGTCATGTGCTGGTACTGATAGTCGCAATGCACTGGGTTATTGAACGAACCCCAGCAGCCGAGCAGGATGCGCCGCCGGCCGACTTCCTCGTAACCGGGCAGGGCTTCGTAGAAGAAGTCGAAGATGTCGTCATGCAGCGGCAGGCAACGCTTCATGAACTCGCAGTACCTCATCAGCCGGGTCAGGTAGTCGGTGAACAGTTGCACGGTCGGCACCGTACCGACGCCGCCGGGATAAATGGTCGAAGGGTGAACGTGACGACCTTCCATCAGGCAGATCATTTCCCGGGTGTAGCGCGAGACCATCAGCGTCTCGCGATAGAACTCGCCCTCGAACGGGTTGAGCGCGGTCATGATGTCGGCGATGGTCTTGTAGCCGTGCTTGTCAGCGTTCGGCGCAGGCGTTTGTTGTGCCTGTTCCCAGACGCCGGGATTGGTCTCCTGGACCATCCTGGCGCAGAAGTCGACCATCAGCAGATTGTCCTGGAAGATGTTGTGGTCGAACATGTATTCGGCCGCTTCACCGAGGTTGATGATCCACTCGGCAATGGCTGGCGGGCGAATGCCGTAGGCCATGTTCTGGGCATAGACCGAGCACACGCAGTGGTTGTCGCCACAGATGCCGCAGATTCGACTGGTGATGAAGTGGGCGTCGCGCGGGTCCTTGCCTTTCATGAATACCGAATAGCCGCGGAAGATCGAAGAGGTGCTGTAGCACTCGGCGACTTCGCGGTTCTCGAAGTCGATCTTGGTGTAGATGCCCAGGCTGCCGACGATCCGGGTAATCGGGTCCCAATTCATCGAAACCAGCGTGGCGGGCTTTTTCGCGGTCGCGTCCGTGGGTTGCGTGACAACGTCATTTTCGGTGATCGCCATGGGGAATTCCTCCTGGCTCGATACGGTTGGCCCAAGGAGCTAACGACGAATTTCGGGCGGTGGATTGGTGGTCAGCTTTGGCCCCTTATGCCGCCATTTCGGTTCTTTGTTGAGGGTGTCGTTGGTGAACCCGCGCAGCCACTTGACCAACTTGCCGTAAGGGCGGACCAGGTTGGAGGAGAACACCGCGCCCGGCGGCTCATCCATGAACGGCATGAACTTGTCGGGGAAGCCCGGCATGGTGCAGCCGATGCAGATGCCGCCGACATTCGGGCAACCGCCGAGACCGTCCATCCAGCCGCGCTTGGGTACGTTGCACTGCACCACCGGCCCCCAGCAGCCGAGTTTGACGATGCACTGCGGCTGCCCATATTCCGTGGCGAAGCTGCCTTGCTCGTAGTACCCGGCGCGGTCGCAACCTTCGTGCACGGTTTTGCCGAATAGCCAGGTCGGGCGACCGGCATCGTCCAGCGGAATCATTGGCGCGACGCCGGCCAGTTGGCGCAGCAGGTACAGCAAGGTTTCCATGAAATTATCCGGTTGCACCGGGCAACCTGGCACATTCACCACCGGCAGGCCGGCCTTGGATTTCCAGTTCCAGCCCAGGTAGTCGTTGACGCCCATGCAGCCGGTGACGTTGCCTTGCATCGCATGGATGCCGCCGTACGTCGCGCAAGTGCCGCAGGCCACTACCGCCAGTGCCTTGGGTGACAGGCGGTCAAGCCATTCGGGGATAGTGATCGGTTCGCCGGTTTGCGGGTCATTGCCCATGTAGGCCCAGTAACCTTCACCGCTGAGGTTTTCGTTGGGAATGGAGCCCTCCATCACCAGCACGAAATCAATCTCGCCGCGTGCTGCCTGGTGCCAGTACTGCATCAACTCCTCGCCAACCTCGTAACACAGGTCGGGGTTGTGCAGGTGGACTTTGGGCAGGCCCGGAATCGCGCCCAGCACCACGTCTTCAATGCTTGGCAGGGTGGCGGCGGTGATCGAGATCGAATCGCCGTCACAGCTCATGCCATCGTTGATCCAGATGATGTGGACTTCTTTGAGATCGGGCTTGCGTTGCGTCTTGCGTCCATAGGGGACGCTGTCTGACTCAGCCATGGTTGGCCTCCTGATCGCCTGCACCCGTGCGTTACAGGGTCGGTCAGAGGACGCAAAGCAGGGGCGGCCGTCAGACCGGATTACACATTTGGGTGTTGTAACCCGGTCGCAGGACAGTGACCAAGCGTGCGACTACCTAGGGGGTTCTACCTAGTGTGCTGTTTGATGGGGCGATCAAGTCCGGATGTCGAGGTGCTCGTAGCCTTTCCACTTGTAGATAGCAGCCGAAACCGCCCAGCTGAGAATGAAAATGCCAATGATGAGGTAACCCACCATCCCGAAGTGATCATTGAGGTTGCCCACCACGTCCCAGAAGCCGCCGCTCAACTCAAGCTTTTCGGCCAGCAAGCCCAGCCCTTCGATACTGCCGACCAGCAGTGCGATCAGCACCGAGACCGCGGTGATGGTGATGTTGTAATACAGCTTGCGCACCGGTTTGACGAACGCCCAACCGTAGGCACCCACCATCAGGATGCTGTCGGTGGTGTCGATCAGGGTCATGCCGGCGGTGAACAGCACCGGGAACACCAGAATCGACCAGATCGGCATGCCCTGGGCCGCACCGGTGGCGGAAATTCCCAGCAATCCGATTTCTGTCGCGGTGTCGAAACCGAGGCCGAATAGCAAGCCGAGCGGGTACATGTGCCAGCTCTCGGTGATCAGGCGAAACACCGGTCGAAAAATCCGTGCGAAGAAGCCGCGGTTGGCCAGTAACAGATCGAAGTTTTCCTCGACATAGGGCTCGCCCTGGCGAACCCGGCGAAAAGCGCGAATGACCGAATGCAGGATCACCAGGTTCATCAGCGCAATGGCAAACAGGAAAAACGTCGACACCAGCGTGCCGATCGTCGCGCCGAACGCTTTGAAACCGGCCATTTGTCCCTGCATTGCCATCGCGGTCACGGCAATGCCGATCGATGCGAGCACGACAATCGTGGAATGGCCGAGGGAGAACATCAGGCCGACGGTGACCGGCTGTTTGCCGACCTGCATCAGTTTGCGTGTCACGTTGTCGATCGCCGCAATGTGGTCAGCATCGACCGCATGTCGAAGCCCCAGGGTGTAAGCAAGCAGGCTGGTGCCCATGAGCAGCGGATAGTCACGCAAGGCGATGAACGCCCAGACCCATGCGGCGATGTTAAAGACGATCAGCAGGGCGCAGATGCCTGAAATCCTGGCTTTCAGCCGGCCGCTCTCGTCTCCTTGCACGGTCTTGACTATGGTTTTCATGAAGTCTCCCTGGATCGCGTGGAGATCATGCAGCACGACCATCTGCATGCCTGAGCGAGGCAACGTCGTTCACAAATGCAGTTCGTGGATACCGCACAACACCGCCATGGTGATCAGTTCGGCAGTCGAGTGCGCCTGCATCTTAAGCATCAGGTGTTCGCGGTGATGTTCGACGGTGCGCGGGCTGATCATCAATTGCCGGGCGATTTTCTTGTTGGGCAAATCCGACACCACCAGCGCAAAGACCTGTTGCTCACGGGGTGACAGGTGCATGAATCGTTGCAACACCAGGTTTCTTTCTTGCGTCAGGCGACGGTCGTCTGTGTCCTTGTCCAGCGCCAGTTGGACACTCGCCAGCAGGTCCTTTTCGCTGAAGGGCTTTTCCAGGAAATCCACGGCGCCGCCTTTGAGCGCCGTCACCGCCGTGCGGGCATTGCCATGACCGCTGATGAAAATGATCGGCAGGCGCACGTGTAACTCTTTCAATATTTTTTGCAGGGCCAGTCCGTCCGTGCCGGGCATTCGCAGGTCGGTGATCAGGCAGCCAGGCTGTTGTGAGTCGAAGACGTCGAGGAAGGCTTCGGCGCTGCTGTACGTTCGAACTTCCAGGCCGGTGGTTCCCAATGTCAGTTCGAGGGCGGTGAGGAACGGTAGGTCATCATCGACCACATGGATGACTTGCTCAGTCGTCATGGTCATCACCCTGGACGGTGGGCAGGGTGAAATGCACCATTGCACCGGTAATGTGAGTGGGTTCGGCCCAGAGCTTTCCGCCGTGTGCTTCGATAATCGTGCGGCTGATCGACAAGCCCAGGCCCATGCCTTTGTTTTTTGTGGTGTAGAAGGGCTTGAAAATGCTGTCAACCTGCTGACGGTCCAGGCCTGGGCCGGTGTCGATTACGCTGACCTGAACGGACCCCGCAGGCAGTTGCCGCGCCTTGATACACAAGCGATGGTTCAAGCCGCTCATTTCGCGCATGGCTTCGATACTGTTGTGTGCCAGATTCACCAGTACCTGGCCGATCTGTACGGCGTCGACCCGCACGCAAGGCAGGCCCTGTTCGATGTCCAGCTGCAGTTCGATATCGCTGTCTCGGGCGGCGACTTCTATCAGCATCGTCACGTCCTGGAGCAGGGTGGAAAATTCGCAATCGCAGAACATCTCATCGCTATCGTTCTGCAAAAAGCCCCGCAGGTGGCGAACGATCTCGCTGGCAAACCTCGCCGCGTCCTGGGCCTGTGTCACGGCTTTGACAAAGTCCGGGCTCTGCGTCGCTCCCGCGTTTAACAGCCGCGACGCCGCTTCACAGCAGAGTACGACCGTACCCAGGGGTTGGTTCAGTTCGTGGGCCAGGCTGGAGACCAATTCGCCAGCCGTGTTCTGGCGTGCGAGCCGGGTCAGTTGCGATTGCAGGCTGCGCAGTTTAAGTGCCGACGCCTGTTCGCCAGAGACGTCGATCATGACGCTTCGAAAGTGCTCGATATGTCCGTAGATATTGGGCTCGCGGTCACTTTTCAGCCACAGTGTGGCAATCCGGCCCTGCCGGTTCTTGACCCGTAATTTCTGGTTTATACAGCCGCCCGCGCTACCGAGTTTGCTCAGGTGTGCCTGAAACAATTGTTTGTCGGCGCCGACCACCCAGCGGGCCAGTGATTCACCCGTGAGCCACGCCGGCTTCCAGCCCAACATTGCCGCACCGGTGCTGTTGATCTTGCAAATGCGCCCCGAAGCGTCGAGCAGCACATAGCCAAAAGGTGCACGCTCGAACAACTCGCGGTAGTCGAATGTCAGGGGGGGCGATTTGTTCTGCATACGCTGGCCGGTGAACGCTTCAGAGGTGGCTGGATGCGAGTCCATCGCGGTTCTGCCGCTCATACGTCATACCAGTGTAGACGCGTGCCTGAATCTGGCAGTTCCACTATGCCTTTGCTGTCCGGGTCGGGCTCGACTAGCCTGCCAAGAGGCATGCAATGAAAGAGGGTGGCACCATGCGTTGGCCCCGGCATTTTTTAGGCCTGCCGCTGCACCCTATGCTGGTGCACTTTCCGCTGGTGTTCTGGCTCAGCGTGCCACTGTTCGACGGGCTGGCACTATGGTCCGTTGCGGGCCCCTGGTGGGGACTTGCCCTGGGCGCCAGTCTTGCCGGCGTCCTGACCGGCGTGCTTGCCCTGATGA
This sequence comes from Pseudomonas sp. IT-P253, assembly GCF_949768125.1. Classification (NCBI taxonomy): domain Bacteria; kingdom Pseudomonadati; phylum Pseudomonadota; class Gammaproteobacteria; order Pseudomonadales; family Pseudomonadaceae; genus Pseudomonas; species Pseudomonas sp. IT-P253. The sequence goes on from NZ_CATKPT010000077.1 coordinate 47,943, forward strand.
CGGGCCTGATGGAATACATCCACCTGTCCGAAACCGGCAGCAACGATGTGCGGCTGGCCGCCCGTCATGGAGTGCGCACGACCCTCGTCTGGTGTGCGATGACGGTGAAGTTGGCAGTCGCCAGCCTGGCGGACACCTCTGCGGTGTTGATCCTGGGCTGCCTGGTGACCGACGTCCTGGCTTGCGCCTTGTTGCTGCAAGGGGCGTTTTTTGGCACCAAGGTGACTTATGGCGGGTACTAGCGATGAGCGCGGGCGGTCAATAGCAACCGCCCCATCAGCATGGCTGAAATCAGCCCCGGGACTTTTCAAACCACTCCATCGCCGTACGCCAGATGCAGATGCCCAGAAAGTACGCTGACATCAGCAGCCAAAGCCCCATTACCATCGGGTTGATGACGGGATGGTTGATCACCAGCGATAAACTGCACAACAGCCAGATGGCCGTGACGGCGATGTTGATCGGCATGAACTTGCGCACGCGAAACGGGTGAAGGAATTTCATCTGCGTTACGGTCAGCAGCGCGAGGCCGATGACAGTGAGCAAGGTGACCCATGGCGACGGTGCAATGATGTACAGGCACAGCGCGACCACGTTCCACGCGGCGGGGAAGCCCTGGAAGTAGTTGTCCCTGCTTTTCATGTTGACGTTGCAGAAGCAAAACAGTGACGAGACCAGAATCAGCGAGACGGTCAGCAGCAGCGTGTAATCCGGCAATGGAACGTAGCGATAGATGAACAGCGCCGGGATAAACACATATGTCAGGTAATCGATGACCAGGTCGAGTATCGAGCCGTCGAAACTCGGTAGCACCGACTGCACGTTGACTTTGCGTGCCAGCGCGCCGTCCAGCCCATCGACGATCAGGGCGACACCCAGCCACAGCAGGCAGTTGGTGGGTTGGTTTTCCAGCAAGGCGAGGGTCGCGAGGAAGGCGGTGACCACGCCAGTGGCGGTGAAGCCATGGGCGCCCCAGGCTTTGAGCCGGGCGATGTGTAGGGTGGATATCACGGGGGCGTTCTCCAGAAAGTGAAGCAAGCCAATTATCACCCTTATGATCGAGGGCGGCGGCCAACCGGGTCGGGTTGCAGGTATCGACCGGAAATCCGGGAATAAGGTTCACCGTTTGTCGATCTTAGCTGGGCGGCCAGAAAATACCGCGGATTTGTCTGTGGTTTTGTTCACTTAGGGATGGGGGGTAATGGGGCTTTGATTGGGTGTATATCCGTTTTTTGGGTTATGGCGACTATTGGTTCCGCCCTTACGGCGGGTCACTTTGAAAAGCGCAAAGTAACCAAATGCTTTTGCCCCTTTCGTTCGGTGCCTCGCCTAGGCTCGGCATGCCCTCGCTCCGGTCCTGCTCCGTGGGCCCGCCGCCATCGGCCATCCATGCCGGGTTGCCCACTACGCAGAACCTCCACTCGGCGTGAGGGGGCGGTGCATCGAGATCAAAAGCTGAAGGCGAGCTAACGCTCGGCCTGATGAGTGGTGAGGAGCAAAAGCGGTACGCCGCGCCATTGTGGGGGGGGTGAAAAACAACTGCGGTACGCCGATCCAATGTGGGAGCGAGCTTGCTCGCGAAGCTGTTGCCTTGCTTTTGCTTTTGCTTCAGATCTGCCGCCCCTTTCCCAGAGGCCGAACGCAGGCGTTGCGCAGGGGGCACCGCGGCAAGGATGCCGCGGTAGCCGCCCCCGACCATGGATGGTCGATGGCGGCGGGCCCCCGGAGCAATGCCTTCGTTATGGCATGCCGAGCCTTAGCGAGGCACCGAATGGAGGGGCAAGAGCGTTTGGTTACTTTGCGCTTTTCAAAGTGACCCGCCGTAAGGGCGGAACCCTAAGCCGCCATTACCGCAGCAACGGATATGTACTCAATCCAATCCAAATCCAAAGATTTCTCAAGTCAAAAGCAGAATATTCACCCGCCAGAAGCCAGCCAAACGGTGGTGGCGCATTCGAATCGATGATGCCGAAAAACAGATGATCAGCACCGAAATCGGCCGGCACACCGATGACCCGCAACTGCAGCAATGGCTGGACGAAGAAGTGGCCCGGCCACCCGACGCTGCCGATGTGGCGCGGTCGGCGACGGATCCGGCGATAGCGGCGGAAATGTACCTGGCCAGCGTAATGCTGGTGGACGATCAGCAGGACGCCGAGCGCAGTTACCTGGATGAATTGGCGGCGGCGCTGAAAATCGATCCCGAGCTGCAAGTGCATCTGGAGCAACAGGCCAAGGGTGGCGCTGCCTGACAGGTCGTTCTCACGCGGGAGGGCGAAGACGGGCCAAAAAGTGGCCGACCATCCGGAGAAATGCCTGCTTTCCCCTGACAGCTAGAATTGACAAGGGGGATCACTTCAACGCGTCCTTAAAAAGCGGGAGTCTCACGATGAAAATCGTATCTTCGCTGGCGTTGGTGGTGGCAGTCGGGTGTATTTCTGGGTGTTCATCAGTTCCTGACAGCCAGGTCACCAACGTTCCCCTCCATGCTACCCCCATCAACACCGGTAAAATTGCCAGACCCGTCATGATCGCCGATGGTAATGCGACAGTCTTCTGGTTTGCCGTCAATGGCGAACCCATGGGCAGCGCATTACCGGGCCGTTTGTCTGCCTATATCTATCAGGGAAGCTGTACGAATCTGGGTCTGAAACCAGTCTTTGACATGAACGACGGCCCGAATGCACGGTTCTATTCGTCGGCATCGCTCCAGTATTTCTGGAAAAGTGCGCCTGTAGCCATGGATACGCTTCGTACCGGTGGCTATGCCTTGGTTGTGCGTGAAAGCCCGGCTGATGGTAACCAGAATATTTTCTGCGGGAACCTGAGCTGACAAATCTGTAGGAGCGAGCTTGCTCGTGAAGAACTGAGAGCAACGTGTTTATTCAGGAAGAGCGCGTTATCGTTAACGTCCTTCGCGAGCTTGCTCGCTCCTACAGCGGTTTTGGTACAAGGAACCTGACACCGTGGGCTTCAGCGATCTCAAGTATTCGTGGCATATCCTCTGGGACCCTAAGCTGATCCATCGCCGTAAAGAACCGACCACCCCGCGGATCAGACACCACACCGATCATTTTCGCGGTCGCGCTGATGTTCTTGTAGGCATGAATGGCGCCACCGGGAATATGCACGTAACCCCCACTCGAGATCGTGGTTGATTTGCCCTCAACCGTGATTTCGACTTGCCCGTCGATAACGTAAAAAGCCTCGTCCCAGGGATGAAAGTGCGGCGGTGGCCCACCACCCTGGACGCCTTCCTGTATATGCACTTCAAAGGGTTTGGTCAGATCGCCGCCCGCGAGAATGGTGATCCTCTCGCCAACGACATTGACCGGCCCTGGCTTTTTTTCGGACTCGATGACATGAACCGCTCGCATGACTGCTCTCCGGGGATACGTTCACACGTTGAGTATATTCACTCAAACACTCACCACATGCCGCGTACTAGCCCGTCTGTCCGGGCAATTTCAACGCCGATTGAATTTTCTTCCGGGCGAATCGCTCTGCTGATGTAGAGACGCGTTGTATCGGCATCAGGTGGGTGAGCGATGAGCAAGAATCTGGATGATTACAACCGCATGCGCGACTTCTCGGCGACCTCTGAACCAGCCGCCAAACGTTCGGGCAAGAAAACCGCGAAAGACCACGCCTTGCAGTTTTGCATCCAGAAGCATGACGCCTCGCACCTGCATTACGATTTTCGCCTCGAACTCGATGGCGCGCTGAAGAGTTGGGCGGTGCCCAAGGGGCCGTCGCTGGACCCCAAGGTCAAGCGCCTGGCGGTGCATGTCGAAGACCATCCGCTGGATTACGCAACGTTCGAGGGCAGCATTCCCGAAGGGCATTACGGCGCCGGTGATGTGATTGTCTGGGACCGTGGCGTGTGGATTCCCCAGGGCGATCCGGCCCAGGCCTACGCCAAGGGCAAACTCAAATTCGAGTTGCAAGGGGAGAAGCTCGGGGGGCTGTGGAACCTGGTGCGCACGCACATGCCGGGGAAGCAGGAGCAATGGTTTCTGATCAAACATCAGGACGGCGCGGCCAAACCTGAAAGCGATTACGACGTGGTGACCGCCGAGCCGGACAGCGTGCTCAGTGAACGGACCCTCGTGACCCAAAAGCCAAAGGCAGCCGATAAACCAAAACCGATCAAGAAGCCGGCGCGCAAGGTGGCGCCTAAGACGCAATCGGCACCACTAACCGGCGCGCACAAGGCCAAACTGCCTGATCAGCTCAAGCCGGAACTGGCGACACTGGTCGAACGGGCTCCACAGGGAGAATGGAGTTACGAGATCAAATTCGACGGCTATCGGATCATGGCGCGGATCGATCACGGCGAGGTCAAACTCTTCACTCGCAACGGTCATGACTGGACCCACAAGTTGCCCGGTCAAGCCGAGGCGTTGGCAGCGCTGAACCTGGAGTCCGCCTGGCTCGACGGCGAAATGGTGGTCGCCAACGAGCAGGGCGTACCGGATTTTCAAGCCCTGCAAAACGCTTTCGACGCGGGCCGCAGCGCCAACATTGTGTATTACCTGTTCGACATGCCTTACCTCAATGGCGTGGACTTGCGCGAAGTGCCTGTCGAGGAGCGAAGAGCGGCACTGGCGACGGTGCTTAAACCCAATAAAAACCCGCTGTTGCGCTTCTCCGACGCGTTCGCTGAAAACCCTGACGCCTTGCTCAACAGCGCCTGCCAAATGCAGATGGAAGGGCTGATCGGCAAGCGCTTGGGTTCGCCGTATGTGTCGCGGCGCAGCAGCGACTGGATCAAGCTCAAGTGCAAGCATCGGCAGGAATTCGTCATTGTCGGCTACACCGATCCGAAAGGCTCGCGTAGCGCCTTCGGGGCCTTACTGCTCGGGCTGCATGACCGTGACAGCGGCAAGTTGCGTTACGCCGGTAAGGTCGGCACCGGGTTCAACGAGTCGACCCTCAAAAGCCTCTATGAACAATTGATACCCTTGAAAGCGAAAAAACCGTCGGTGGTCAACCCGCCGAGCGGCGTTGACGCCAAGGGTGTGCATTGGCTAAAACCTGCATTGCTGGCGGAAATCGCATTCGCTGAAATGACCAAGGAAGGGGCGGTGCGCCATGCGGTGTTCCATGGCCTGCGCAATGACAAACCCGCTAAAGACATCACCGAGGAGCGTCCGAGCGTGGTGAAGCCCAAAGAGAAAACCGTTGAAAAATCCGCACCCTCCCAACTGGGCCTGGCCAAGGGCAAGGTGCGCATCACCCATCCGGACCGGGTCATCGACGCCAGCAGTGGCACCACCAAAATGCAGTTGGCCGAGTATTACGCCCGTGTCGCCCAATGGATCCTGCCCGAACTCAAGGACCGGCCGGTGGCGCTGGTTCGCGCGCCGGACGGCATTGCCGGCGAACTGTTTTTCCAGAAGAATGCCGAGCACCTGGCCATTCCCGGCATCACCGTCCTGGACAAGAAACTCACCGGTCAACCGATGATGGTCATCAACAGCGCCGAAGCCTTGATCGGCGCGGTGCAGATGAGCACTGTGGAGCTGCATACCTGGAATGCCACCTCGGACAACCTCGACAAACCCGACCGCTTTGTCCTGGACCTCGACCCGGACCCGGCGCTGCCCTGGAAAAGCATGGTCGAGGCGACGCAACTGACGCTGTCGGTGCTCGATGAACTGGGGCTCAAGGCATTTCTCAAAACCAGCGGCGGCAAAGGCATTCACCTGGTGGTGCCACTGACCCGCAAACTCGGTTGGGATGAGGTGAAGGACTTCAGCCACGCCATCGTCAGCCACATGGCCACGTTGCTGCCGGAGCGTTTTTCGGCGGTGTCGGGCCCGAAGAACCGGGTGGGGCGCATCTTCATCGATTACCTGCGCAACGGTCTCGGCGCCACCACCATCTGCGCATACGCTGTGCGCACCCGCGAGGGGCTGCCGGTGTCGGTGCCGATCTTTCGTGAAGAGGTTGCAGAGCTCAAGGGCGGCAATCAGTGGAACGTGCACACGGTGCATGAGCGCCTGGCCGAAGTCGGTGGTGGGCCGTGGGCGGACCTGAAGAAAACCCGGCAGGCGATCACCGCCGACATGCGACGGCGGATCGGCAGAATGTAGGAGCGAGCCTGCTCGCGAAGGACGTTAACGATAACGCGATCATTCAAGACGAACGCGTTATCGTTAACGTCCTTCGCGAGCAGGCTCGCTCCTACAGGGGGTTACTTGATGAACGCCTGCATATCGGTACCCAGTTTATCGATCGCCGCTTTAAAGTCCTTGGCGGTAACCTTCTGGCTCTCGTTCGAAAGCTGGGTGCCGAACACCTTGCGCACCACTTTGGCCACCGTCTGATTGGTTCTCACGTCGATGAACTCGGCTTCGATGAACAGGTTAGTGTCCTGGTCCCGGTGACCGGTCGCTGCCTGTGTCGCCCCGACCACTGCCGCGATCGGTACCACTTCATACCACTTCATGCCTTCGTTGGAGGCACTCACACCGGTGATTGCTGCGCGCATGATCAAGGTTTTTGAACCCGCGGGGGCCGCGCTGGCGTTCGTCACCACCCGGTATTTCTGACCCAGTATATTTTTGGCCTTGCTGGTCATGTAGGACTGAATGTCACTCAACGTCTGCTGGTTCACCCGCTCATTGGGCTTGGGCGCAGGATAGAGTTCCAGCTTATTGAACGCCACCGTGTCATAGGCATTCGGGTTCCACGACGGGCTCACCCAGCGCATCGCCGTTCCGCCGCTGGGGGTGGTCACTTCCTGCAGGTTGTTATAGCTGGACAGGTAGCCGGAGTATTGATTTTGCTCAGTCACTTTCGAGGTACAACCGCCTAGCAACAGACTGGCCATCGCGGCGCCAATGAACAATTTGCGGGACAGGTTCATAGTGGTGTGTGCTCCATGGATAAAGTCATTTTTTCGGTAGCAGGGCATCAGAAACGCCAAGTCATGTTTGCGGTAAGGGCTTGAATCCAGGCATTGTCGAACTGTCCGGAAGTTCGAATGCCTGACGTGGATTTGGTCTGGTCGACCGGCATATCACCCAGCCAGACCAGCACCCAACTGACGTTGACGTCGGTGTCCTTGTTCAGAGCATAGGTGGCTCCTGTCGCAAGGCGCCAGGAATCGCTCATAGGTATGGTGAAAGTACGGTTGGCGTCCGAGACGGCGCTGCTGTCGTAGGCCACACCGAAGTTCCACAACAGTTGCTGGGTGGCTTGGTACTGCGCGCCCAGCGCCAGTTGCCAGGTGTCTTTGTAGTGGGCCTGGATCGTGGTCGATTGGGCGCCGACCGCCGTGGTGTCGACTTGCACCGCGACGTCGCCGAACTCTGACCAGTCCTGCCAGTTCACCGAAGCAAGCAAGGCCCACTTGGGATCAAGTTGCTGGAACAGGCTCAGGGTCGCGGTTTGCGGCACCGTCATGTCGAGCTGGGTGTTCAGGCCATTGAGGCGTTGTAACAGCGGGCCGTCGCCGGTGACCTTCAGCCTGTCTTCGAAATTCAGATCGACCTTGCTGGTGTATTCCAGGCCAATGCGGGTGCCCGGTTGCGGGGCGTAGATCACCCCCACATTCGCGCCAAAACCCCAATCGTTGTCTTTGTACTTGAACTGGCCGTCAGTGCGGTCGGCGAGGCCGAAGGGCGAGCGGTCAATCGCTGTTTGCGCTTTCAGCATGCCGTACATGGCTTTCACGCCGACGCCGACCGACCATTGTTCGTTAAAGCGGTACGCCACGCTGGGTACAAAAGATATACCGGCGAGGCTGGCGTCCTGCACGAAATAGCGACCGGACCAGCTATTGCCGTAATTATAAGCCAACCCAAAGTCGGCATATTGGCCGAAGCCGATGCTCCAATGGTCGTCGAGTTCATGGCTGATGAAGAAACTACCGCCGGGAATGGGGGCGAGGATGTTGCCACTGCCGCTGCCAGTGCCATTGGTGTTGGAATCGCGGTCGAAAGTCAGGTCGCCGTACAACACTTGCAAACCGGCAGTGATTTGCGTGCCTGGCAGGTAACTCATGCCCGCGGGGTTGCTGGCAATTGTCGAAGGACCCTGGGCCCGGGCGGCGGCACCGGCGTTGGCCAGGCCGGTGTTATCGGTGCCGATTTCGTAAAGCATGAGGCCGCCGGCATAAGCTTGCTGGCAGCACAGCGTAAGCAGGGTGAAGGCGGGCAGGGCGCAAGTTTTTATCTGCATGAAGTTACCTCAGTAAATGTCCATCAGGAGCGCGGGTGGCCAGTGTTGGCCACCCGGTGACTCGACTGCTTACTTGGCCATTTCCGCCCGAGCGGCTGCGATCTTGGCTTTGACGGAATCAAGGTTGAAGCTCGCGCCTTTTTGCATCGGCGGGAATTCAATCGCGGTTTCAGCCAGCTTGGCCACCTGCTGCTGGACGAACACGAACCGCCAGAACTGGAACTTGAACCAGTCGAAGTACTGCTGGGAACCTTCAGCCGACTGGTTTTCCGGCCAGCCCATACGCTCGAACGGGTCGAGACGAAGGTTGGTCAGGAACGGTACGTCGACAGGCACTTTGGCACCAAGCCAGCCACCCGGCTGGTCAATAAAGCGATACTTGTAGTCATCGATCCGTACCGCACCGAGTGAGCTTTCGCCGAAGTAGAAAATTTCATGTCGGTTCGACGGACCTTTACCCGTGATCATCGGCGTCTGGTCATAGCCGTCGAGGTGCACCTTGTAGGTGGTATCGCCCAGTTGTTTGCCCTTGAGCAGTTCTTGGGTGATGTTCGGGTTGCCTGCTGCCGCGACGAACGTCGGGAACCAGTCCATGCCGGAAATGATACCGTTGCCAACCGTGTTCGCAGGTACCTTGCCAGGCCAGCGAACGATCGCCGGAACCCGGAAGCCGCCTTCCATCACCGTGCCTTTACCCATGGCAAACGGGGTGGTGCCGCCGTCAGGCCAGGTGAAGTTTTCCGCGCCGTTGTCGGTGGTGAAGACCACGATGGTGTTGTCATCCATCCCTTCTTTTTTCAGCTTGGCCATCACGTCGCCGACGATATCGTCGAGCTGTGCCATGCCTGCTTCCTGTTCTGACCAGCCATTTTGCGAATTGCGCATGGCCTCATACTTGTCGGAGAGGTGCGTAACGATGTGCATGCGAGTCGGGTTGAGCCAGAGGAAGAACGGTTTATTGTCCTGCTTGGCCTTGTCCACAAAGGCAAACGCCTTGTCACGAATCTCCTCGTCGATGGTTTTCATCCGTTCCGGGTACAGCGTGCCGGCATCTTCGATCTTCTGTTTGCCGACCTTGCCCCAACGTGGCATCACCGTCGTATCGTCATTCGTTGTGGCCCAACTGTGAACCATGTTGCGCGGCCCCACGGTGGCGAGCAGTTCCTGCGGATAGTTGGGGTGCGCGGGGTCTTCCATGGCGTCCAGGTGGTAGAGATAACCGAAGAACTCGTCGAAACCGTGGACGGTGGGCAGGAATTCGTTCAAATCGCCCAAGTGGTTCTTGCCGAACTGGCCGGTGGAATAACCCATGGCTTTCAGGGTGGTGGCAATGGTCACCGCTTCAGGGGGAATACCAATGGGGGAGCCGGCCTGTCCGACCGTGGTCATGCCGGTGCGGATCGGCAGTTCACCGGTAATGAAATTGGCGCGCCCGGCCGTGCAACTGGCCTCGGCATAATAGTCGGTAAAGCGCATGCCTTCGGCGGCCAGTTGATCGAGGTTGGGTGTTCGACCGGCCATCATGCCCTGGTTATAAACGCCGATATTGGACCACCCAATATCGTCGCCCATGATCACCACAATGTTCGGCGGCTTGTCGGCTGCGAAAGCCATGCCGGGCATAGCCATGGCTGATAACAGTATGGGCAGAGCGAATAGCGAAGATAACGTTGTCCGGTTCATATATAGACCCTATGTACTAGTGCGAGCACGTGAGACGGACCCCACCATCTTTTAATTTTGGATCCCCCGCGAGTGAGCGTAGGTTTGAATGGTGAAATATCCAGTAATAGCTATCGGAAAATGGGCGGGGTTCACACCACCTGCCGCCATTTATTGTTTGATGGGATAGCGAGCGTCATAGAACGGGGCGTTGCGCTTAATGCCGATCAGTCAAGCCGCAACACGATCTATAGCCGCTGGCGAAGCCTGCGTTCGAATGCGGCCGCCAGGCTGGCAAGCAAGCCTATGCCATTGCGCGAAAGGAAAATTTACGGGTGCAATTCGATACCGACGTTGACGAAGGCCTGCCAGAAAACAGCGACACGCAGGAAGTGGCCCGGGTCGTTCTATTTGGAGCAATCTAGCTTTGTGGAACAACCCGGGCATCGTTGCCCGTCCCCTCGATGTACACGTTCATGCCTTTGTTCAGCGCCGGGTTGATCGGCTGCGTCACCGACACCAACACGCCATTCCTCACCCGCACAATAATTTGCTGCGCTTGCTGGGGCCGGTCATACTTTTTCTTTTCGACGTAGTTGCCACCGGCTGCGCCAGCAAGGGCGCCAGCGACCATGGCGACATCCCGACCGGTACCCTGGCCAATCAGACTGCCGATGCCGACACCGGCGAGCCCGCCAAGAATGGCGCCGACGCCGCTGTCGTGGTTGGTCTGCATCTGTGTCGGCATGATCTGCTCGATCCGGCCTGAGCGAATCTCCGTTTCACCGGCACCCCCGCTACTGGCTCCTACGGTGGCGCAGGCGGTAAGCAACAGACTTGCCAGTGTGATCATCAGCCGGGAAACCGTGATATTCATTGCCGAACTCCGTCATCCAGAGGATGGGTAGATTTATTCGCATCGCATCGCGTGAGAAAAAGCGTAGCACAGGGTTTTTGAGGGCTCGAACGGGTAAATCTGCGGACATTGGAAGACTTGCAGGCCTGCACCTGTGCTTGAAGGCAAGGCTGCGCCGCTGGCAAAGTTTGCCTTGGTCAACGCGATGAATTCGAAGGCGGCGCATTTTTCCAGACAGTACGCGTCATCGTTCACGTCCATCGTCGGAGCGCCGCCCGGAGCAAGCTCGCTCCTACATAGACGTTAACGACGTAGAAACAACGCGGTCATCACGGCGTGAAACACGACGGCTGGCCACAGCAACAACCCGCTGCTGACAAACACACCGACATACGCCAGATACACTGCAACGGCTCCATTGTAGAACAGCATTGCGCGAATCGCGGCGATGCTCTCCGGCCGCGGCCAACAGGCAACGCCGAGCGCGATTAGTGCTACACCAAAAAACCGCGCAAACAGATTGGTTACATCGGTTCCGGCAATCCCCAACAGCAGATGGCTGAACAGTCCGGGGGTGAGCAGCAATGCCAGCCCGGTGGCGAGCTCCACGACGGCTGAAACCGTCAGCAGCTTATGCGCAGTGATGAGGCGTACTGGATTCATGATCGTCTTCCGATGAGGTAAAGGCGCTGGCCACGCGATCCTGGCGGATATACTCGGGGGCCATTTCGCCGATCATCACGGTGGCAGTGATCTTTTGATCCTGGGGGTTGATTGAGATCGAGGCAGCGAGTATTCCTCGCCGCCTCAATGGCGCTTATTGACCGACCGTGGCTGCCAGCAGCGGCGCCATTTGCGCGTCGGTCAATGCCGCGTGGACTTCCATGCTCATGAGATCGTTCCAGTCCAGCACCCATTTCTGAATGAGCACCACATCACTGGCTTCGGCAATGCCGAAGCCGGCCGAGCCTCCGACTGCATGCCAGCGCCCCAGCATCGTGACGCCTGCGGGTGGGGCGCCCCCGGTCTTGAGAAAACGTTCGATAGCGGCGTTGCGATTGTCCGGGCTGATCGACCAACTGACGATGAATAACATTGGCCACCTCCTGTTGCGGATCGGCACCCGTAGTGCTTTGCCCACCTGGTGAGTGCCGGACCAGAGGCGCGTTGGGTTTCCAGTTCCGTCCTGGCTGGTATGCAGCGAAATCTCCCATGTGAAGGCATAGCAGCGCAGCGCACTGTGCGTACGACCGCTGATCCTCTAAGACGTTTTTTCGAGGGGTGCGAGCGTTCGCCCGCATCATGCGTCGCGTAACAGGTCGTTGGCGTTGAGCAGTGCGTAGGCGATCTCCGGGCGCTTCTCCAGCGCGCGGCGAATGGCGGCCGGGATCGATGCACGGGTCTTGCGACACAATCCCGGCAGTTCGCCGAGGCTGATGCTGATGCCGCGCATGGTCCGTACTTCATTGAAGCCGGGGGCAATGTTCACGCGGATACCCAACTGCTCGTACATGCGTTGTTGCAGACGCTCCAGGTCGTTCAAGCTCTGGAGGTTTTCCAAGCGCTCGATCAGGCGCTTTTCTTCCGTGCGGGTCAGCAACAGGATGCGCACGTCGGCTCCCGGTGTTTCCAGCAACGGGTCACGCCCGCAGTCGCAGGCGCCGGGCGGGCAGGGTTGGCGGATCGGAGCAGAGGTCGTCATTGGGTTCAATCATAGAGCGCTGCGATCGAGTTTGCCCATAGGGATCGGGTGGGGAATCGTCCGTGTAGCCAGTGGACGCCAACGCACCAACGGCTTGTAGTGAGCCAATTCCCAGACCTCGGGCTTTTTTAAGATGGACAGCCTGTTTAGCAGAGGATGGCGCGTTTGTCGTGTCGTTATTTTGACGCCATTCCATCAAATTTTATATTTTGATTTATTGTTGTGACGAGCTATTGACGCAATGGCGATGTGCTTATACATTTCATGTAACCTGATCCGAAATCCTTCATTCACAAAAGAGTAACCCTCTGTGCAGGGAGGCGGTGTTATGCATACGAAACTTTTGCTTAAAAACGTTTTGTTGTTGATGCTGCTCAATGGCGCAGCGGTATCTGCTGCTCACTCGACCAATTTGGCCTATGAAATTAGTCGCATAGGTAACGCTTGCGGAGATTCGGTGCCTCAACTCGGCGCGGCTCTGGAAGAGCATCCAAGTGGTGCGCTGTATGCGTTTGGAAACGTCCTTGGCGTGCCTTCTTCAATCACCGATAAATACTTCGATGATGCCCAACCTGCCAAATTCAATAGCAACAATAATCAGTCGGGGGCTAGTGCTTCCGTCAATACTTTATCGTGCGACGGTTTAATGGCGGCTGTTTCCAAAGCCCCGTTAGTGGTTGATTTGTCTATCAAGGATAAAGGTCTGGCGGTCGGGGCTGGCGCTTTTATCAATCAATCGAATGCAGTGCCGCTTTCGACAGCGGCATGGTTATTTTCGTCCGCGCTGATTGGTTTTATCGTTGTTGCCAATCGGCGGAAGATATAGGCATTGGTGTCAGGCTTTTCGGCACTCAGAATGCGTAAATTCAAGTAGCTGAAAAGAAAAAAGCTTTATTAGATGTTGGTTTGTTGTGAGTGGTTACCTGTATTTCAATGACACTTTGGTTGTAATGTTTTAAGCCAGTTAGTTGCGCATTTTGGTGCAGGTGCGCTAAGTGCTTTAATTTTGGCATATGGGTGTCGGAGGTGGCATGATCAACTCCAAGATATTGTTAAATAAGACTATTTTTCTATTTTTTGCTGCTATTTCGCTAGCTGGCGGGTTGCGCCAGCGGAAAATGGGTTGCCAAATTCACTGTTGGATCGCTTCTTTGACGCGAAATGGGCTAGAGTGATTTTGTCCCGTTTTTATGTGAAACTCCTTGCATTACCACTTAGGTGGAGGGAACCCAATGTTGCGTTCATTGATACCTGTACTCTGCACGCTGGCTATCTTGCCCGGCGTTTCCAGTGCTGACGAAAAAGACACGGATTACAAGCTGAAAGCGGGCGACAACGTTGTCATTTCCGTCTGGGGCGAAGACAAGCTGAAAGAGGAAGTGCGCGTACTTCCCGATGGCAGCATTACCTTCCCGCTGGCAGGGAAGGTCGAGGTTCAAGGGCTTGACTCTACTGGAGCCGCGAAGAAAATCGCTACCGAGCTTGTAAAGTACATACCCGATCCGAATGTCAGCGTTGTCATCAAAAGCATTGAAGGCAATGTCGTCTACGTGCAAGGCAAAGTGTTGAAACCAGGTCCAGTGCCGATGCCGGGTTCGCTTGACGTACTGCAAACACTGAGCAATACGGGTGGTTTCGACAAGTTCGCGGACAAAGATGAAATCAAGGTCATTCGGCGCAAGGGCGCTACTCAACAGGTTCTGCCCGTGCACTACAGCGACCTGATTTCCGGGCGTGACATGTCCACCAATATCCAACTCCAGGCCGGCGATACGCTGGTTGTACCTTAACCTTACTTGATGCATTAAGGATTATCTTGTCTGTACTGCGAACTACCGGAGTTGCTACGGCTATCCTGATCTTGCCGTATTCCGGTGTGGCCAATGCGGCCACTTGGCAATCTGCGATCGTTCTTCCCTCGACTGTCGAGTACGACAGCAACCCGGTGCTTGCTACGAGCAATGCAAAGGGCGTGACTCGTACAATCATCGCCCCCGATTACACGCTCGTCGGGACTTCCGACCGGGATCAGTGGACTTTCGGTCTGGGTGTGAAGGTGGTGCACTCCTCCGATACCTCCATCGTTTCGGATCGTCAAGACCCCGATTTGAAGATAGGGTGGCAGCGCGAGACCGAAAGCGGTGGTTTTGGACTCAACGCGCAGTATGTCGAGAGCTCGACGCTCTCTACCGAGGTTCAAGGAACCGGCGTGATTGCCCCTGACGGAACGCAAAAGCTATCGTTGTTCGGCGGCAACTGGAGCACTGCTCTCAGTGATCGTACTACCCTGGTTGATGAAGCCGACTACACCCATGTCACTTACGACGTTTCCACACTGACCAACTATGACCAGCTGTCGAACCTCTTGAGTTTGAACTATACATGGAGCGAGCGTGTGGAGTTGTTCACGCGTTTTGGAGCCATGCGTTATGAACCGCAGCAGGGATCCGGGGTGGCGTCTTCCAACAGTTATACCCCCACTGTGGGCATGAACTTTGACATTTCTGACCGGCTAAAAGGGTCGGTTTACGGGGGCGTCAATCAAGTCTCCGGCTCGAGCAGCCCCACTGGTCAAGGCGGCTTTTTGTTGAGCTATATCGGTGAGCGCATTGAGACAAGCATCGGCGCCAGTCGTGGTACTTTCGCCAGTGGTGACGGCGGTTTCGTCGAGTCTGATAACGTGAATGGCCTATGGAGTTATGCACTGGACGACACCAGTCGCACCGGTTTTGTCACCTCATGGCAAAAAACCACGGGGTTGACGCCTAATACCCTGCGCACTGCCGGTGCCTGGTTTAGCCACGAAATCTCGCCTTTTTGGGAGGCGCGCCTATCCTACATGTACAAAGAACGCCAGCAAGATAATTTGCCGGACGCAACCGCAAACGTCGTGGGGCTGACTTTGACCTATAGTCATCCCGATTTCTGACATTCAGCATTGTGATCATTATGACCTCAGAATACGAAATGTCGGTCAACGACTACATCGCTATCATCAAGCACCATGCGCTGCTGTTGATCCTGAGTGTCGCGGTTATTCTTGGCGTGAGCGTGGCGGTTGCGCTCACTATCCCGCCTATTTATGAGTCATCCGGCACCATTCTGGTCGAGTCTCAGCAGATTTCACCGGACCTGGTGGCGGCGAACAACAATACCTTTGCCGATGAGCGCATCGAAGTCATTCGCCAGCGTGTGATGACCCGTGAGCATCTGGAAGGGATCATCGACAAATACCATCTTTTTGCTTCGCAAAGCAGGCCGCTGAGCGTTACCGAGAAGATCGACGAAATGCGCAATACGATTGCAGTCTCCTTGGTCAGTGCCGCCGTTAAGGGGCGCGGCGAAGTGACGATTGCTTTTCGCCTTGGCTTTGAGCACCGCCAGCCCGAGATTGCGAACAAAGTGGCCAACGAGCTGGTGACGCTGTTTCTGGATGAAAACATCAAGCAGCGCACCGAGCGCGCCAGTGAGACCACAGAGTTTTTGACACAGGAGGCGGACAAGCTCCGGGTCGAACTGGAAGCCCTGGAGAACCGGTTGGCGGACTTCAAGCAGGCACACAGCAACGCGCTACCCGAGCATCAGGAGTTGCGCATGAATATGTTGTCGCGCGCCGAAACCGAGCTTAAAGAGGTAGATCGCGACTACAAAGCGGCCCGTGAGGAGTTGCGCTTTAACGAGCTGGAGGTTTCCGCGGCCAGTGCCGGGGTCGCTGCCAAGCCTGGGGCGGCGGGAGCTGAGCAACCGCAGGATTTGGGTAGCCTCAAGGCGGAATACACCAGGTTGCTGTCGACGTATACCGAAGCCCACCCCGATGTTCGCGCCGTCAAGCGCAAAATCGCTGCCCTTGAATCTGCCAAAGGTTCGGGGGGCGGTGCAGTGACTTCAGTCAGACTGGATGTTGCCAAGGCTCAGGCCCGAGTCTCTGCCTCGGAAGCACGGATCCAGTCGCTGGCCAATCAAAAGCGGGAGCTGCTCAGCAAAATTGAAACCTACGAGGCGCAAATTCTTGAGACGCCGCAAGTCGAGCGTGGCTTGGTCACGCTGATGCGTGACCATGACAACGCTCAAAAAAAATATGAGGAGATTCGCACGAAGGAAATGGGTGCGAAAATTTCCGAAAGCCTGGAGCAGGAAAACAAGGCGGAGCGTTTTGTGCTGCTGGAGTCGCCGCTGATGCCCGAAAAGCCGATCCGGCCGAACCGCAAAAAAGTGGTTGCCATGGGCCTTGTTCTCGCCCCGGTGGGCGCCGGTGCACTGGTGATGCTCATCGAGATGTTGAGTCAGCGCGTGCGTGGTGTTGAAGCCTTGGGCAGTGTGGTGGGCAGGCGCGTACTGGTTTCGATTCCCTACATTCACACCAAGGCGGAACTGGCACGTCGCAGGAAGTGGCGAACGCTTGTGATCGTCAGTGTGGTCGTGATGTTTGCGATTTCGTTGGTACTACTGCACTTCCTCTACATGCCTCTGGACCTTCTGGTATTCAAAACCCTGGGCCGGTTTGCATAAGGAAAATAGACATGGAAATAATCAAGCCCGATACCGAAAATTCGGAGCAACAGCCTTCGTCAGGTCTCGTGACAACGCCAAAGGCGATGACAGCGACCACGCAGTCTGCAGGGCTGAATGCGCTCAGTTATGTGCACACAAGAGTTGTACCGCTGCGGCCAGACCATCTCGAGCGCAACCGCATTGTGGCTTACAACAAGAATTCGAGTATGAGCGGGGCTTTCGATCTGCTGCGTACGCAAGTTCTGAAAGTCATGGAAGAAAATGGCTGGCGTACGCTCGCCATCACCTCGCCGACGCCGGAGGCAGGCAAGACCGTATTGGCGATCAACCTGGCAATGAGCATCGCCCATCACACAACCAAGACGGCATTGCTGGTGGATTTCGACTTGCGTCGTCCGACAGTGGGCGCCTGCCTGGGCCTGCCGATGGAGAAATCGCTCAACGAATTACTGGTCGATGAAGCGGAGCTGCAAGAGGTGCTGGTCAATCCGACCTTGCCGCGCTTTGTCGTTCTGCCGACGCGTGTGCCGATTCCGCACTCCACTGAAGTGCTGTCATCGCCCGCGGTGAGCCATTTGATTATGGATCTGCGTGAGCGCTACGACTCACGTATCGTGATTTTCGACTTGCCGCCGTTGTTGAGTTCGGATGATGTGATTACCGTCTTGCCTAAATTCGACTGCGTCCTTCTCGTGGTCGCAAACGGCATGAACACCAAGAAAGAAATCGAGGAAAGCCTGCATCATCTGGGGACAGCCAATTTGATTGGCACGGTGCTGAACAAGGCCGAACCCCAAAATCGCTCTTATTACTAGAGCGTCATCCTCAGGCGCTCGGCGTTATGCGCGAGCGCCGACTTTCAGTGCCAAGGGTACTTCTCATAGGTTCTCATTGTAGCGCCGCGGTAACTTAGCGCTATTTTTTGAGAGCTGCCATTGTTTCCGGCGACCAGAATGCTATACGGGAATGACGGAATGCGACTGAGATTATTGGGGCGAAAATGGACTTGAATAAGTCGACTGATATCCGCATTGGCGACTCACAATCTGATTTACGACACCCAAACTTTCATTTTGAGATGCCGCCTATAATGAAATAAAACTTCCCTGATCGACTGCGCTGAGGACCTGATGGATGAACATGATCGACTATTTTGATCGAACAAGAATCATCAATATCCCATCAAGAAAGGATCGCCGCTTAGAAACAGTAGAAGAATTCACTCGCAATGGCTTTCACTTTGATGAAAAGAAAATAGGTTTTTTTGAGGCTGTTACGCCCAGCGAGGGAAATGGCTTTCCGAGTATCGGGGCCAGAGGCTGCTTTTTGAGTCATCTGGGGGTGCTGGAAGAGGCAATGCGCCTGAACTTGAAAAATATCTTGATCATGGAAGACGACATACAGTTTTCCAACCGCATTTCTCAATATGGGAAGCAGGCCATCGAGTCTCTGGAAGGTATGGAGTGGGACATCGTCTATTTTGGGCATCCGTTTGAAGGCAGTTCAAACTTGAGCTTACCCGTTTGGAAAGTGGTCGACGAGCCAATACACTTGTCCCATTTCTATGCTGTAAACGGGAAAAGCCTTGGGAAACTGAGGGATTTTTTATTCCAGGTTCTTGAGCGGCCGCCGGGACATCCTGACGGAGGTCCGATGCATTATGACGCTGCTCTCAATACGCTTATTCAATCGAATAAAGAGATTCTGGCTTACTATTTTACTTGGAGTCTTGGCTATCAAAGGCCCTCGCGGACGGACCTGCATGAACTTTCCATCGTTGACAGGGCGCCTATCCTGCGTTCGGTAATGGCTATGCTTAGAAGGTTAAAGGCAAAAATCCTGCGAAGGATTCGATAGTTTTCTGCTACTTCTCTCTTTAATGCTGCAACGACAGCGAAAGGTGAGGCGGGCAGCCAATTTGAATGGCAAGTGCTGAACAAGGCCGAGCCCCAAAATCGCTCTTGACTACCAGCGCGTCATCCTTAGGTGCTCGGTGTTATGCGCGAGCGCCGACTTTCAGTGCCAGGGGTACTTCTGCTCCCAGCTCCAGGCGTGAGCCACTATCTGTTCAAGTGAAGCAAACTGCGGTTGCCAGCCAAGCAAGGTGTTGGCCCTTCGTGGGTCGGCCACAAGGCGTGGCGGGTCGCCGGCACGGCGTGGCGCTTCACTGACGCATATCTCCTGGCCGGTTACGCGGCGCGCGGTATCGATGACTTGCTGTACTGAAAACCCTTGACCATTGCCGAGGTTGAAAGCCGTGCTTGTACCGCCGGCCATTAGGTAATCCACGGCAAGTGCGTGCGCGGCAACGAGATCGACAACGTGGACGTAGTCACGAATACACGTACCGTCAGGCGTGTCGTAATCGCGGCCGTAGACAGTGATATTTGTGCGCCGGCCTGAGGCCGCTTGCAGGATCAGTGGCAATAGGTGGGTTTCCGGTTCATGGCGTTCACCCAGCTGCCCCTCAGGGTCTGCACCGGCGGCGTTAAAGTAGCGCAGGCAGACCGATTTCAGTCCGTAAGCACGGTCGAAATCTTCAAGCATCTGCTCCACCATCCACTTGCTGCGACCATAAGGGTTGATCGCGGCCTTGGGGTGTTCTTCGCCGATGGGGGCATGCACCGGGTTGCCATAGACGGCGGCAGTCGAGGAAAAAATGAAGTTTTTAATCCCTGCTCGAACCATGGCTTGTAGCAGCGTGAGGGTGGCGGCGAAGTTGTTTTGGTAATACTTGGCAGGCTCCGTCACGGATTCGCCTACCTGAATAAAGGAGGCGAAGTGGAACACAGCATCAAAGTGTTGCACGGCAAACAAGGCGTCCAGGGCTTGCGTATCGGCTATGTCCAGTTCGACTAATCTCCCGCCCACCAAGGCGCTGCGGTGGCCCGTGGAGAAGTTGTCTGCCACCACCACCTCGTGGTCTGCGCGCAATAGCTGCTTGACCATGTGTGAGCCAATGTAGCCTGCGCCGCCAACAACCAAAAAATTCATCCTGATCTCCTGGAAACTGTTGCTGTGTACGCGCAGATTGGCGCTTGACAATTACTTTAAAAGCGAAAGGTTAGTTATTGGCTCGCCGCTGCATTGGAGGGTGCTTTATGAGCAGGGCTTGGCTGCCCGTTGCCCGAGGCTGCTACTTGCGGGACGCTTTTTTTCAAAAACAACCAATTAGATGCCTGCACACCGTCGAACTTGATCGTATAGCGCCCATCAAGGTAGGTCGCGGGCAACTTCTTCATTTGCGCAAGGGTACCTTGGGTGAACAGTGTCAAGCCTTGCGGTGCCTGGATGGTTAGCGTGCCTTCGAGAGGCTCAACATAAAAAGGTATTTGGTCGTCCGCTTTGGGGATGGCACGGGTGCCCAGCGAAATCAGCAAATCCTGCGATTGGCCGACTGGCGAGCTGTCCAGACTTTGCACCACCACACTGGCATAAGCCGTCTTCACTTGAACCTGGATGTTGCCAAGGCTGATCGACTCGCCACCGATCCAGCCGGTCGCTGCCTGGGTGCGTGGTGTGTCGATGGTGTAGATACCTTGTTTCCAGTCGCGTTTTAGCTCACCCGTGTCTGTCGTGGACTCCGTAGCATTGGCGTCTAGCAGCGATTGGTCAGGGTCATGAAACACCTGCGCATTGCTCGAGATAGGGCCCTGTTGCAACCACGGTAATTCCGGCGTCTGTGGCATGGCGATTTGCAACTTGCCTTTCTCCATGGCAGTACGCAGCAGAGCAGAGTTTTTCGGTGTGATGAGTCGGTTGAACAGGGTGCCTGGCGTCGGTGCGAAGACATAGGTCGTACTGGCTTCGTGAACATCAGCGCGGCGATAGAGCAAGGCGGCGGCAGGCATTGTGGCCAGCAGTGCCGGGTCGTTATAGGCGTGCCAGTTGCTGGCTGACATCGATCCCCCGGATAGCGCCTCCTGGCTGTAGGCATATTGCATCAACGCATCCCAGCCTTGGTGGCTGGCGGTGCTGGCTATATAGAGTGGCAGCGAGTGGCGGTCGGGTGTCGGGAAGGGTTCACTGTTCCACTCGGTGACGGTGAGGGGTTTGCCCGTGACCTGGCCAGCGGCAATCCAGTTTATCAAGCCGTCGCTGGTGAGCGGGTTTTTCTCCAGCTGCCCGGTGCCACCGTAGCTGTGGACGTCGATTACGTCGCCGGAAGTCAGGGCCGGCAGGGAGCTGAGAGGATCGTAGCCCCAGCTACTGGTCGTGGCGATGGGGACCTTCACTCCCAAATCACGCAGGTGCTGAATCATGTCTGCGTCGAAACGTCGCTCCAAATCATTGAGGAACAGTTTGGAGGGGCCAGGCTCCCAGGAGCGCCAGGTCTTTCTTGAGGATAGATTGTGCTGGTTGGCAAACCCTTCGGCGGCGGCCATGTAAATCTTGTTGTGCTTTGGAACGTCCTTGTCTGGCAGCAGGACATTGCCAAAGTGATGGGTGACGTCGTTTTCGTTGGTAATCAGTACAGCGGCGATCGCCGGATCGTCTTTGTAGGCGAGACCGGTATAGGTATTTACGTGGCTCAGATAGGCTGCGGCAAAGCGCTTCATCGCTTGTTGAATGGTGATGTTGACATAGGCATAGCCCTTGAGGTTGGCGGTGCCATTGCTGTTTTTCGGCATCTCTTCGAAGCCGTAGATGTTGTCCTTTTCGGTAAAGGCACGCTCGACGTGCATATCGAGCCACACATAAATGCCTTCGTCTTTCAGGCACTTGATCCACCAGTCAATTTTTTTCAGTGACTCTGGGCTTGGTTGCTGGGTGTCATGCGTGAGGCTAGGGTCGCCAAAAATGTTGGGGAAGACCCATGGGGAGTCATGGTGGTGCAGGCGTACAAGGTTGAAACCCAGTGCGGACAGGCGTTTAGCCTGCTGCTTGATTTCATCGTCTGGCGTGCGGAACAGCGCATACGCCGTGACGTTGGTTCCCCAGAAGCGCGCCGGGGTGTTGTCCGCGAATAGCAGTTGCTCGCCGGACGCCTTGACGAAACCGCGCTTGCCGGCAGGTTTTTCGTCAGCGTTGAGGAAGGACAGGTCGACCGGCGAGGTTTTCCAGTCGAGCTTGTCACTCGGCCAGCTCTTTGGGTCGCTCAGGCCAAAGCGTTCGGTAGTGGTGGGGCCGAGTGCCACATCGCCGGATAGGCTTAAGGTTGCTTTGACGGTTTGGCGTCCGGGCTTGATCGTGTCTTTATAGAAGAACGCACGTACCTCGGATTTATCGCCCGGTTCAAAGTAGACCCTCGCCAGGGCCGGCTCGAATCGCATCTCGATGTGTCTCCCCTGTGCATTCCCCCAGGACCAGCCTTTGTTGTCGGGGAGCAACACCGGCACGCCCATTTCTCCTGAGAAAAGGGTAGGGTCGAACTTGAAGACGAGCCCCCCGCCCATCACGCCAGACTTCGTGCTGTGTGCATCCAGGACAAAGTCCCAGGTTAACTCCTGCTCGCCTTTCTTCTGGATTTTCGCCGCCATGTCGAAATCCAGTGTTTTGTTCTGGCCGGTGAGGGAGTAGTTGTAGGGGGTGTTGATCTTGAATTCGGTTGGAAAATACGTCCAGCCCCAGTTGCTCTCAAAGAAGACGAATGAAGAAGCAACGACGGGGCTGCCGCCATGCACCAGCACTGGCAGGCCACTTTGATCATCGACCTTGGCGACCCAGTCAGACGCCCAGGCGCCAAGCGGCCAAACGACAAAAGACAAAATGACCGGGATCAGCAAACGGGTGCGGCGAAAAAAATTGGCCATTGGGTTACCGAAGTTGGAGGTGGGCGTTCTCAGTGACTGCCTTTGAGGTGTGCTTGAGGCTGCGCGCCATCTGGATATAGGCAACGCCCAGTCCGGCGACCGACCAATACACCACGGGGATTACCGTGATGCTGCTGACGGTAACGATGGTCACCAATACTCCGGCCAGTGTCGCGAAGAGCGCCCGCCCAAGTCGATGCGTCTCATTGTCTTTGTTGGGGAACGAACGCATTGTCTTGTGGATGCCGAACAGAACAGTGCCAAAAAAAGCCACGAAAAGAGTCAATCCAATCAATCCGAGCGAAAGCGCTATGCCGATATAGGTGTTCACGATATCGATGATCCCCTCGCCCTGAATCATGGATTGCATTTCCGGTGTGTCGCGGTAATCAAATGAGCCCAGCAAAGGGTTGCGCTGGATAACGATAATTGCGTTGTCAAACAAGCGCTGGCGGTAGGTGATGTTTTCTACGTCTACCGTACCGATGAACGGTAGCAGGTCCAGCAATTTTTGCCCGCCCGGCACGATGGTCAGCAGAGGAAGGGCGAGCACTCCGGCGAGCGCCAGCAGCATCAGGCGTTTGACAGCCTTGCGGCCGGTGGCGATGTACAGGATGAACATGGCGGCTGCACCGATCCACGGGCCACGTGACAACGGTGCAAACAGACCACCGGCGAGCAGGAGTGCACCTAGGCGCCGCTGGAGTTTACTGCGGACACCCTCCTGCAAGAACAGGTAGAAACCGATGGCTACGCTGATGACAAGTCCCAGCGCAATGGCCTGGCCGGTGGTGACGCTTGCGCGTAGCAACCCACCACGGGCCAGGTAGCTGGACATTCCCCATTGCATGTCCAGGGCGTTGATCAGCGCGCTGTAGAGCAGCCAGCTGCGGGTAAACTCGAAGAATCCGATAAGGGACATCACCATGGCCGCGAGGACAAAGCCCAACAGGGCGTCCTTGAAATCGCTGAGGTTTTTCAGTGCCCGGCTGGCTACGTAGTACGGCAAAAAAACGTCAGTGAACAGGTAGAACGTTTGGCGCAACATATCGGTGATGGTGGTTTCGCGCAGTAAAAGCAGGCTTGTCAGTGTCAGGTTTGCGGCTAGCAGTTTGTCCGGCCAGATCCGCCCGAACGCAAGCGTGTCTGCTCGCCTGCGCAGAGTAAAAAAAGCCGGCAGCAAGACGCACAAGGACAGCAGGCGAATATAGTTAAGGTCGATAAAATAATTGATCAGGCCGAAGCCTGGAATTTGTGCCGAGGCCGGCGGGACCAGAAACAGCAGAAGAAAAAACAGGGCGGCGGGGTTGCTCTCGCGTTTTCTTGCGATGGTCAACACCACAACAGTAACGGCCGCATACACCCAGAAACTGTACGAGACGAACGCCAGAATTGTCAGTACGAACCACAGGTTGCGTCGACGGGTGAAGTCGCTGTGAGGGATCAGGTCTTCTGCAGGTCGGCGTGCCATGGCAAAAACAATACCGGCAAGAACCAGGATGACGACTAACGCGCGAAAGTGCTCAGGCATGGGTTGTCAGGCTTATTGGTAGGTGAACGATAGATACTAGTGGCATGGCAAAACGCGACTATAGTACCTTTCCTCTCATTGAGTCCGGGATTGTTGTCATGCCGCCAGCTGATGTATCGCCACCGTTGAGCCTGCGCAGGCGAGCGATATCTGCCGGGGCATGGAATCTGGGGGCACTGGTTACGTCTCAAGTCACTCGCTTGGGTGGCAACCTGATAATGGCCCGGCTGCTGATGCCGGAAATGTTCGGCATCATGGTCATCGCCACCACTGTTTCGGTGGTACTTCACTTGCTTTCCGATGTCGGCCTGCGCCAGAACATCATCCAGAGCCCGCGTGGCGACGATCCGGCGTTTCTCAATACCCTGTGGACGGTGCAGATCATCCGGGGCTTTATACTTTTTGCGTCGACATTGCTGATCGCCGGCTTTGCCTGGTTCGCTCAAGTCATCAATTTGTGGTCGGCCAATTCCACCTATGCAGCACCGGAGTTGCCACTGGTGCTGGCCTTGACTGGTTTCTCCGCGATCATCTATGGTTTTCAGTCGACCAAAGTCGACGTGGCCGTTCGCGACTTCCAGCAGAAAAAAGTCGTGCTCGCCGAGTTTGCATCCCAGCTTGCCGGCTTGTTGATGATGTTGGTCATCGGTTATTTCACCCGGTCCATTTGGTCGCTGGTGGGGGCCGGGCTGGTCTCCACCCTGGTCATGACGCTGCTCGGCCATCTCTGGTTTGTGGGGCAGCCTAACCGTCTGCATTGGGACCGTCCTGCGCTCCAGGAGCTGGTCGTCTTCGGCCGTTGGATGCTGGTGTCTTCGGCCGTGGGCGTACTGGCCATGAACGGTGATCGCATGTGGTTCGGCGCAAGCATGTCGGCCAGTGAACTGGGGGTTTACTCGATTGCCGTGCTAATTGTGGGCGCTCTTCAACAGGGCATGCAAAGGCTGGTCGGGGCCGTGGCCCTGCCGGCCTTCGGTGAAGCCGCACGCACCCAGGACATGGCCCGGCTCCAAGCGTTGTATTACCGCTTCAAGTTGGTGTTCGATCTGGCCTCGCTGTTTCTCTGCGGGCTGTTCTGGACCGTCAGTCCGCTGCTCCTCAACCTCTTGTACGATGAGCGTTATGCCGACGCGGGCAACATGCTGTCCATTCTTTCACTTTCCTTTTTCACGTATCGCTACGTAGTATCGCATCAAGCCTGGCTTGCCTTGGGGCTCACAAAGTACCAGGCCATGGATAACATTGTTCGTGTCGTCTCGTTATGGGTGCTGCTGCCTTTGCTGCTGGCGATTGGCGGCGTGAAATATGCGATTTGGGGTGTTGCCCTGCATGCCTTGCCGACGCTGGTCCTGGTGGTGTATGTCAATTGCAAGGTGGGTTTGTTCGATATCAAGCGTGAACTGGCAGTGCTGCCGATGTTGCTGGTAGGGGCTTTGTGCGGGGAGTTGATGTTGGGGCTGGCTAACTGGTTTTGACTTTAATGTCGGGGAGCTTTAAATCATGAATGAACTTGATTTGAATACCTCTGTAATGGGCCGCAGAGGGTTCCTCCAGGCGTTTACCCTGTTGAGTCTCGGGGGGCTCATGTTCGGATTTTCAGAAACCATTGCCCGGCCTTCTGCGGTTAAGTCCGAGTACGTTGTCATCAACGGATGGGTGCTGCCAGTCCAGCATTTTCGGCCAGCGTAAGCATGATCAAAGACTACCAAACGCAGAAAGAACTCCGCGATTCTTATGACATTTGCATCATCGGCGCGGGGCCGGCCGGCATTACGCTGGCCTTGCGTTTCGCCGAAAACGGCAGGCGTGTGCTGCTTCTTGAGGGCGGGGGGCACGAGTATTCACAGCACTCGCAAAGCCTCTACCAGTGCCCATCGACAGGCCTCGATGTCTACGCAGAGGAAACACGCCTGCGTTATCTTGGCGGGACCTCCAATCACTGGGCCGGGCGCTGTCGTCCTTTTGAGCCGTCCGACTTTAGTGTGGGCCCTCCTGTGCACTTGCCCGGTTGGCCCATCGCGTTTTCCGAGATCGAGCGCCATCTGCCGCAAGCCATGGCTATTGTGGATCTTCCGCCGAACTCCGGATTCAAGGCTATCAATACTTCCTTGGACGATGCCGACTTTGAAGCGGATCGTTTCCTGCTCAGTCCACCAACGCGATTTGCACAGAAATATGCCAAGGAGCTCAATGAGACCGAGGGGCTTGATGTCTTCATCAACTGCAACTGCGTCGATCTTGAATTCGACAGCAAGACTGGCCGCATAGCGACGATAATCGTCACGGACTACGGACTGCATAAAGAACGAGTCACGGCAAAACAATTCATTCTGGCGACGGGCGCGATCGAGAATGCCAGGCAATTGCTCAACAGTGAGTCGCTGGTAGCGGGCGACATTGTGAGCAAGGATGGTTTCGTTGGCAGGTGTTTCATGGAACACCTGAATGTCGAACTCGGCACCTTCATCCTGAAAGACGGGCAGGACACAGGTTCTCGCGAATACTTCACGACCGATGCATTCGTCAGGGAGCATGGGTCGGGCAAAGGGAACGTGGCTATTTCACTTCTGGCTACCGTGAGGTCCTATGGGCGAACCGCTGCGATCAAGAGCTTTGTCGAGAATCTCGTCTGCGACATGGGGGTGGAGAAAAAGATCGAATTCATTACCAAGTTCGATTGTCCGGGGGATGGAGTCATCGGCACGTTGATTGAACAGTTCCCCAACCCCGCTAGCCGCGTTTCGTTGCTGGCAGAGCGAGATGCGTTAGGAATGCGCAAGGCTACGGTTCATTGGGAACTGAGACCGGAGGACCGCAATACCATCAAGACCATAGGGCTGGAAGTGGCCAAGTGTTTTGCCGGCACGGGGCTGGGCTATGTCAGGCTGGACGAGTGCGTTTACGACGAGTCTGTGCCGCTGAAGGTCAATCCCCACGCTCATCATATGGGGACCACACGGATGGCGAGTTCGCCTGATTTCGGCGTGGTCGACGAGAACTGCAAGGTGTTCGGTGTCGAGAATCTTCATGTGGCGGGCAGCAGTGTTTTCGCCACAGGCGGCGCCTCCAATCCTACGATGCCTCTTTTGCAGCTTGCTCTCAGGCTGGCTGAGCATTTAAATAGCATAAGTTAGTGGTTCGGTAATTTACTTTGCGCAATGTATATTGGATTTTAAGATGTTGGTTTTTAATAGGTAGCCTCTGATTTCCAGGGGAGATTGGAGTTATTTTAATGAAAGTGACCTTTGTATTGCCTGTGGCGAGCCTGTCTGGCGGGATTCGCGTAATTGCAATTTACGCCAAAGCATTGTCTGAAAGAGGGCACGAAGTGACACTCGTTTCCCAGCCATATCCTTCTCCTTCGTTGCGCAGGAAGATAAAGAGTTTCATCACGGGAAAGGGCTGGCCAGTAACCCCGAAAATTCCATCTCATTTAGACGGTCTTGGTCTTGATCACCGGATAATAGATAAGTATAGACCGATGTTGGAGTCGGATATTCCAGATGCAGATGTTGTCGTTGCAACCTGGTGGGAAACGGCTGAGTGGGTGAATGCTCTAAGTGCAGCCAAGGGTGTAAAAATGTATTTTATACAGGGGCATGAAGTGTTTCCTTACTGCCCGGTGGATAGGGTTGTAGCGACGTATAAAATGCCTTTGCATAAAATAACCATTTCTAAGTGGTTGGTTGATTTGATGCGCGTGGAGTATGGCGAATCTGATGTTGTGCTGGTAAGTAATAGTGTTGATCATCAGCAGTTTTTCTCCGTGCCGAGGGGAAAACAACATCGCCCGACAATCGGTATTTTGTATCATGAAGAGCCGTTGAAAGGGGTTGATGTTGCGCTTCAGGTAATTTCTTTGCTCGAGGAGAAATTTCCCACGCTTCGAGTTATTGCCTTTGGAAGTTTTGCTGCTACTGGTGTTTTCAATCTGCCCGCCAATCTTGAGTTTTATCTTTCTCCCGATCAGGATTCTATTCGCGATTTATATTCGCAATGTGATGTCTGGCTCTCCGCAAGCCGGAGTGAGGGCTTTAATCTGACGGCGATAGAAGCGATGGCATGCAGGACGCCACTCGTTTCAACGCGTACTGGCTGGCCGGTAGAGGCAATATCCTGTTTCAAAAACGGCGTGCTGGCCGATATTGATGATATTGACGCCTTGGCTCGTGGTGTTGAGCATATTTTGACTTTAGACGAGTCAGAGTGGCGTGAGGTTTCAGAGATGGCATTTCAGACTGTGGCTTCAAGTTCTTGGGAGAGCTCTGCAAGGTTATTTGAAACTGCTCTAGACAATGCTTTTGTGAGCAATTTGCCAGACCAACGCGCTCGGTAATGGCTAGGCCGCTTTGATCGTTGACGCTGGCGACGGGCTGTTCTGGACCGTCAGTCCGCTGCTCATCAACCTCTTGTACGATGAGCGTTATGCCGATGCGGGCAACATGCTGTCCATTCTTTCACTTTCTTTTTTCATGATCAAAGACTGGCAAACGCAGAAAGAACTCCGCGATTCTTATGACGTCTGCATCATCGGCGCGGGGCCGGCCGGCATTACGCTGGCCTTGCGTTTCGCCGGAAACGGCAGGCGTGTGCTGCTTCTTGAGGGCGGGGGCACGAGTATTCACAGCACTCGCAAAGCCTCTACCAGTGCCCATCGACAGGCCACGATGTCTACGCAGAGGAAACACGCCTGCGTTGTCTTGGCGGGACCTCCAATCACTGGGCGTTGGCAGGTGTTTCATGGAACACCTGAATGTGCCTGTGGTGGGCAGGTATTCATTCCTGAACAGGAATATTTGTGGTTTGTCTGATTGTTAAGTTTTAAGGAGGGACTATTCTGGGGGTAGTGAGTAACCAAGAATCAAGGTGTATCTAACCTTGGCATCGATGTTGCTGAATTTATGAGGCTGACAGGATGATTAGTCTGGTAAAACGCGCTATTGCTCATTATGCCAAAACAACGGGGCGTGGAACCTCACTCTATAAAAAGCTATGTAAACCCGACGGGTATGAATGGGCTAAGCATATGGCACGATGGGGGGGGCTGCACTCCGCCGGTAAAGGCGCATGGATCAACCTCGGGTGCAACATCACCGACCCTGCGATGCTTCGACTCGGCGACAACGTAGGTTTGTCTGATTGCACAATATTCGGCCACGATGGCATCGTCCATGTGCTCAATGCGCGTGACGGAACAAAACTCGATTCTGTCGGCGGCGTCGATATCCGTGCCAATTCCTTCATTGGCCATGGCGCTATCGTCATGCCACGCGTAACGATTGGCCCGGATTCGGTTGTGGCCGCTGGCGCTGTTGTACTCAGAGATGTTCCGCCCGGGGTAGTGGTCGGGGGTAATCCAGCCAGAGTTATCTGTACGATGGAAACGCTGGTGAAGAATATCGAAGAGCGTTGTGCCGCTTATCCGTGGATCGACCTCATCCAGCAGCGCGACGGTTTATTTGACCCGGAGCTGGAACCGAAGCTGCAAGCAATGAGAGCTGAGTATTTTTTCGGCGAACAACCCAATGATTAGTGCTCCTCTGGATGTGTTGGTCGTTAATTACAACACAGCGGATCTGTTGCAACCGATGTTCAAGGCGTTGCGCCAGCCCGATAGCGCGAACCCGGCGCGCTATCTGGTGGTGGACAATGCCTCTGTCGATAATTCCCTGGAGCGCCTGGCAACTGTTTGCCCCGAGGCATTGTTGCTGGCCAATGAAAATAATGTCGGCTTTGGTCGGGCCAATAATCAGCTGGTTGAGCACCTGCAGGGCAAGTACGCGTTACTTCTCAATACCGACGCCTTCGTGGCGGCGGATACCCTGAACAAGACGCTCGAGTACATGGAGGCACATCCTGATTGCGGTGTCCTCGGTGTTCGGTTGGAAGGGCGAGAGGGTGATTTGCAACCGTCCTGTCGCTTTTTTCCGACGCCGTTGAATGTGTTTCTGTCTCGCACAGGGCTTGAACGATTTTTCCCGGTGGTGAAGCGGGTCGATGACATGGCCTGGGATCACGCCTCGGTCCGCGAGTGTGACTGGGTGCCCGGTTGCTATTACCTGATCCGCCGTGAAGTCATCGACCAGGTCGGCTTGTTCGACCCGCGCTACTTCCTTTATTACGAGGAAATTGACCACTGCAAACGCGTCAAACAGGCGGGTTGGAAGGTAGTGTTCTACCCACACACTACCGTGGTGCATATCGGTGGTGAAAGTTCCAAGTCGGAGGTCGGGCTCAATGCGGCCCATCGACAGATACCCAAATTACAAATCGAAAGCGAATTGTTGTACTTCCGCAAGCATCACGGTCGGTTGGGGTTGGCCTGGCATATGTCGCTGGTGATTCTGGGGGATCTGATCCTGGCGCTCAAGGCTTTGTTGAAGGGCCGCGGCCGGGCCGCAATTGGCGCGTGCTGGGAACATGCCCGGGTGACCTGGACGCTGCTGCGTGAAACCAAATTCGCTAGCCAACCCACACGGTAGAGCCAATTATGTTCGAAAACATACGTGCGGATTTGCGTGCCTACGGAGGGGACTGGGGGGCTCAGGGGTTCTGGGTGATGCTGGTTTATCGCTTTGGACGCTGGCGGTACGGGGTGCGCCCGGCGCTGTTACGCAAACTATTCTCCTTTATCTACAAAGTGCTCTTCAAACTGGTGCAGATCATCACGGGTATCGAGCTGCCGTGTGAGGTGGTGGTCGGGCGCAACTTTGTCATCGATCATTTTGGCGGCATCGTCATCAGCGGTTACGCACAGTTTGGCGATGATTGCCGTATCCGTAATGGCGTCGTTGTGGGCTTGAAGAATGTGAATGAGCCCATTGCTCCGGTGATGGGCAACAACGTCGATATCGGCGCCGGGGCCAAGGTGCTGGGCAATATCCGTATTGGTAACAATGTCGTGATTGGTGCCAACGCCGTGGTGTTGACCGATGTCCCGGACGATTCGGTAGCGGTGGGTGTTCCTGCGACTATCAAGAAAAGGCGGCGGGCAGAAGAGAAGGAATTCTCATGAGCCATCCAATGGGCTATTTCGATTGCCTCGCTGAGTAAAACTCCATGGCTATGGGCATTGGTGTCGTTGTCATCGGTCGCAATGAAGGCCTGCGGCTTGAGCGTTGCCTGGCTTCGCTGGCGGGCACGGCGCAGAAGATTGTTTATGTCGACTCTGGATCAACGGATGGTTCAGTGCAGATGGCGCAGCAGTTTGGGATCGAGGTGGTCGAGTTGGACATGACGATTCCCTTTACGGCCGCGCGCGCACGCAATGAAGGGTTTGCCTGCGCGAAACGCTTGTTGCCGACAATGAGCTATGTGCAGTTCGTCGATGGTGATTGCGAGGTTGACGGCAGCTGGCTGCTCCAGGCACAGGCTTTTCTTGATACACATCCTGACGTGGCGGTGGTCTGTGGACGGCGCCGTGAACGTTACCCGGAGCGCTCGATATACAACTTGTTGTGTGATCTCGAATGGGACACGCCGATCGGCGAGGCCAAGGCATGTGGTGGTGATGCGCTGATGCGGGCGGACGCGTTCGCGGCGGCGTCCGGGTTTCGAGCGGATCTGATCGCCGGGGAAGAGCCTGAGTTGTGTGTGCGCCTGCGTGCGAATGGATGGAAGGTCTGGCGTCTGGCTGCGGAAATGACCTTGCACGATGCGACCATGACCCGTTTCGGCCAGTGGTGGCGGCGAACCCTGCGCGGTGGCTATGCCTTTGCCGAAGGCGCCTCTTTGCACGGGGCCGCACCGGAACATCACTGGCTGCGTGAGTCGCGCCGCGCCTGGTTCTGGGGCTTGGCTATCCCGCTGGCGACTATGTTCTCAACCCTGCTGTTGGGAGGGTATGGGCTACTTTTGCTGCTGGTTTATCCATTGCAAGTGGTGCGCCTGGCCCGCCGGGGCAGTGGATCGGCGCGCGAAAACTGGCTGCTGGCGTTCTTTCTCGTATTGGGAAAATTTCCCGAGATGCTCGGGCAGGTGAAGTTTCTTTTGAACAGATTCGGCGCCGGAAAATCCGCGCTGATCGAATACAAGTGAGACTTACATGAATAATTGGATGGTCGTGAAAAACGCAGTGTCCTTACATCCCGGGTATTCCTTAAGAGCGTTGAAGAACAAGCTTAAATTAATGATTTTAATGGGTAAAAACAGGGCAGCACTCAAGTTGTTTTTGGGGCGTATGTCGAGCGCTCTGGGTAGCGCCGGTTTTGAAAAGCTGGGCGGGGATTGTGTGGGGGTTGTTCATTGGCCATACATCAGTAAAAGCTGGAGCCCTCAGGACAAATTAGAGGTATTGGCTTCACACTATGAAGTGGTCACGAAAAGTTGTCCGCAGTTATTGCTTTTTGGTCGAAGTGAACGTCTGGTGTTAAGTGATTTGTCAGCGTTTTCTGCGGGTTGTTCCCTGGTGCTGGATCGTCCGATATGGTTTATACGTGAAGGGGAGTTGGTTCTGAACTTGTTTCAGGGCGATTTGCGTATAGCATCCATAGCATTCACCTTGAGCAGAGCGGGAGGTCATACCGTTATGTTTATTGGTGCCGTTCAAGGGATACACAAAGGGGTGGACAGCGAACGATCCTTGAGTATCTACAGGGAATTAACAAAAAGCTTTGAAGGGCTTCGGCCTAGAAGTTTCCTGATTGAGGTTATTAAATTTATTGCAAATCATATTGGTGTTACGAAAATTTATGCAGTAGGGGATGAGTGTCGTCACCACCGTCATCCTTATTTCGGGGCTCATAAAGCTCAGGAACTGGCGGCAAATTATGATGTGATCTGGCTGGAGCATGGAGCGATTCCGTCAGAGCGGGAAGACTTTTTTGAAATTCCCATGGCCCTGTCCAACAAGGCGCTTGAAAGTATTCCTTCCAAAAAACGCGCCATGTACCGCCGGCGTTATGAACTTCTAAATGATACTTTTGAAAAAATAGACAATGTGCTGAAAGGCAGCTATGCAGGCAGCGCCGCCGTGCTGTTTGTAGGACCTGATAACTGTACCGCTGTGGAAAAACCTACAGTAATAACTAACCATAACAAAATCTGAATTGGTTCCTATGCGTATCGCTTATTTCATCAATCAATACCCCAAGGTCAGCCATAGCTTCATTCGTCGCGAAATTTTGGCGTTAGAGCGTCAGGGCTTTGTGGTACAGCGCATTGCGCTGCGTGGCTGGGATGCCGAGTTGGTGGATGCCGAGGACGTGTCCGAACGCGATAAAACTCACTATGTGCTGCAGGGCGGATTGAAAGCGCTGGCAGGGCCGGTGCTGCAGGTGTTGCGCGCCCAGCCGCGGCGCTTTTTTTCGGCGCTGTGGCTGGCGCTGCGCATGGGCCGGCGTGCCGATCGTGCCTGGCCGTACCATTTGGTCTATCTGGCTGAGGCGTGCCGCCTGCTGTCCTGGTTGCAGGCGTTCGGTGCCGAGCATGTGCATGCGCATTTCGGCACCAACTCCACCGAGGTGGTGATGCTGGCCAACGCACTCGGCGGACCAGCGTACAGTTTTACCGTGCATGGCCCCGAAGAGTTCGACAAACCTCAGTTTATTCATCTGGGCGAGAAAGTCCGGCGCGCGGCTTTTGTCGCGGCTATCAGTTCTTATGGGCGCAGTCAGCTGTTTCGTTGGGTGGATCATGCGCACTGGGCAAAGGTAAAGGTCGTGCATTGTGGGCTGGAGCCTGCGTTTCACGATGTGCCTGCCGTGCTGCTACCGTCCGTGCCGCGATTGGTTTGCGTGGGGCGCTTGTGTGAGCAAAAGGGCCAGCTGTTGTTGCTTGAGGCCGCTCGCATCCTGGCAGCGCAGGCCTTGGTGTTCGAGATAGTACTGGCCGGCGATGGGGAAATGCGTGCAGAAATCGAAGCGCTGATTGCACGCCATGGCTTGCAGGCGCATGTTCGAATTACGGGCTGGATCAGTAGCGAGCAGGTGCGCGCGGAAATTCTTGCGGCGCGAGCCTTGGTGTTGCCGAGCTTCGCCGAAGGCTTGCCGGTGGTCATCATGGAAGCCATGGCCTTGCGTCGCCCCGTACTGACCACCTACGTGG
This sequence comes from Pseudomonas sp. IT-P253, assembly GCF_949768125.1. NCBI lineage: Bacteria > Pseudomonadati > Pseudomonadota > Gammaproteobacteria > Pseudomonadales > Pseudomonadaceae > Pseudomonas > Pseudomonas sp. IT-P253. The sequence goes on from NZ_CATKPT010000077.1 coordinate 82,193, forward strand.
CAGGCATTCCCGAGTTAGTGCGTCACGGCGAGAACGGTTGGTTGTTTCCCGCTGGAGCGGTGGACGAATTGGCAGCGGCGCTGGCGGACTGCCTCGCGCAACCTGTCGAGGTGTTGCAGCGGATGGGCGCGGCGGCTTATCAGCGAGTGCTGGAGCGACACGATATCGATACCGAAGCGGCCAAGTTGGCTAATTTGTTTAAGGCGCAAGCATGATCACATTACTGGGTTGGCTGTTCAGCGCACTGTTGTTACTCATTGTCCTGCCGGTGTTGGTGCTGTTTGTCCAAGTGCTGCTGGCCTGCCTGCCTGTGCGGTCGCTCCCGGCGGCGCAAGGAGTGCGACCACGGGTGGCCGTGTTGGTGCCGGCGCACAATGAATCCTCGGTCATCGTCGCGACGTTAAGCACTATCGTGCCGCAGTTGCTGGAAGAGGACCGTCTGTTGGTGGTGGCGGACAACTGTTCTGACGACACGCTCGCGCTGGCACGCACGGCGGGCGCCGAGGTGGTGGAGCGCCGCAATGAGCAGCAGCGTGGCAAAAGTTATGCGCTGGACTTTGGGGTGCGTCATTTGGCGAGCGCTGCACCGGACGTCATTATCATTGTCGATGCTGACTGCCAGGTGAGCGAAGGCTCGATTGAGCGTTTGGCAATCTGTTGCATGGACTCAGGGCGGCCAACCCAATCACTTAATTTAATGCGTGCTCCAGCCGGTTCCGGGCTAAAAGTGCGGCTTGCCGAGTTTGCCTGGTGTGTGAAGAATCTGGTGCGGCCGCAAGGTTGGGCCCGGCTCGGTTTGCCTTGTCAGTTAATGGGTACGGGAATGGCTTTCGCCTGGCGGGATCTACCCTTAATCAATTTAGCCAGTGGCCACATCGTCGAAGACTTGAAAATGGGCCTGGATTTCTGCCGAAGCGGCAAACCGCCGTTGTTTTGCCCCGATGCTCTGGTAACAAGTTATTTTCCGCGCAGTGAAGAGGGCTTAACCACCCAACGTACGCGCTGGGAGCATGGCCATCTAGGGGTCATTCTGGGGGATACGCCAACGTTGCTTGTGGAGTCGATTGGCAAGGGCAACAGGAATCTGCTGGCCATGACCCTGGATTTGCTGGTCCCGCCGCTGGCCTTGTTGACATTGGTCCTGGTGGCGGCATGGGGTCTTTCATGGCTGGTATTCCTATTGGCCGGAATCCTGGCGCCAGCCTTGATAGCTTCTACCGGTGTAACACTATTGGGTGTGACTATCTTGTTGGCATGGAGCCAGTTTGGTCGCGGGATCATTTCTTTTTCAGCCTTGTTGTATGCGCCGTTCTACGCGCTGAAGAAAATCCCCCTGTACCTGGGTTTTGTGCTGAAGCGCCAGGTTGAGTGGGTGCGTTCGAAGCGAGATGACACTTGATGCGCGCGTTGGCCTGGCAGCACAACTGGCAAACGATTGTCCAGAAACTCAGGGTGGTCAACGATAGTGCTGATGAACAAAGATTGATGGATGCGTTATCCAGAACTGAGGTGACGACAGTACTTGGATTCGTCAATGCCCATGCCATGAACCTGGTGGCGGGCAACGCCGACTACTACGACGCGTTGTCTGCTGCTGACGTGTTGTTGCGAGATGGTTCCGGCATGGCCATCCTGTTTCGCCGACTCGGCCTGGAGCCGGGGCTGAATATGAATGGCACAGACTTTATCCCCAAATTACTGGCTGCATTCAAGGGGCGGCGTGTGGCTTTTTGGGGGACTGAAGAGCCCTTTCTCGCCAATGCGGTACGGCGTAGCGAAGCGGTCTATGCGGTCAATGTCGTTTCTGCTCATCATGGTTTTGATGAGGTTGAGGCCTACATAAACCTTGCCCGGCAGTTTCAGCCAGAATTGGTCGTGTTGGGTATGGGCATGCCCAAGCAAGAAGCCGTTGCTGCCAGGCTGGCGGACAGCGGCGTACCCTGTCTGATCGTATGCGGAGGGGCGATCCTCGATTTTCTCGGCGGCAAGGTGACTCGTGCGCCGCAATGGGTGCGTCGTCTCGGTTGCGAGTGGGTGTTCAGGTTAATAAGTGAGCCAAAGCGATTATTCAGTCGTTATGTGGTTGGCAATCCGATGTTCTTGTTGCGCTCGCTGATCTGCAAAGATGCTGGACGTTAGATCAACAGCCCAGTTGTTTGACGCCCGGCCGGGTTTCCGGGCGGCATAAAAAACATGGTGCGTGCCGCCACTGCCTTGCCTAATGATCAAATTTAAGAATGAGTCGACATAGGGAAATGGGTTTCGGTGGGCTGTTCAAAATATACCTCCATTGTTCAAGAACACCAGGAGAGACGCTTCTCGACACCTTGCGCAGCCGCTACAGTCTTGTGCGCTAGTAGGCATGCTTGCCGGTGAAGGCAAACAGCGTCCGTACCAGAATGACGAAATCGAGCCAGAGCGACCAGTTGTTGATGTACTCGATGTCCGAGTCAACTCGCCGAATCATCTGTTCTATATCCCTCGTTTCACCGCGATAGCCACGCACCTGAGCCAGGCCGGTAATGCCTGGCTTGATATTGTGACGGGCAAAATAATCCGAGATATCGGGAGAGTACTGCACATCGTGCTCAATAGCGTGTGGGCGGGGGCCCACCAGGGACATTTCCCCCATCAATACGTTGAACAGCTGGGGTAGCTCATCCAGGCTGGTCCGCCGAATGAAAGCTCCAACCCTGGTCAAACGCGGATCGTTCTTTTGTGCTTGCTTGACCATGCCGTCTGACGGTTGATGGACGACCATGCTTCTGAATTTCCAGATACGAAATGCTTCGCCACTCCACCCCATGCGTTGTTGTCGAAAGAACACGGGCCCGGGACTGTCGATCTTGATGGCAATAGCGATAATTGCCAGCACCGGCGTGGCAAAAAGCAAGATAAGAAAGGCCAGGACTTTGTCTTCAAGATTCTTCAGAAACAGACGCATGCCCATCAGCGGAGTTTCAGACAAGGTCAGCACGGGAATACCGGCAATTTCGCGAACACTGTGATTGATCAAACGCAGTGAAAAAATATCCGGTACCCAGTTAACAGAGATGTGCTTATCAAACAGCCTCAGGTAAACATCCTTGATAACCTCCGACCCTCCCAGAGGCGTAACGAAATAGACGGTACGAATGGAATGTTTCATGACGAGCTCATCAAGGTCGGCGATATCGCCCAGTATCGTCAAACCTGACCCGATATCTGAGCCGGCCTTGCCCTGATCATCGCCCTCAGCAATCAACACGCATCCGACGATGCGCTCACCCAGCCAGGGATTGTTGCTTATTTTTTTGTGAAGATATCTCGCCAGCTCGCCCGAGCCAATAATCAGCGCATTTTCCAATTGAGTCGAGTGGGCCAAATATTTCTTCTGCATTTCACGTGTCGCAAGGTGCAAAAGCAATTGAGCAACATACCCAAGGACAAACAACTGCCCCACCAATAAGCGCGAGTACTGTTCGCTTTGTTTGGTGAGAAAAGCCATCGCAACGAGAAAACCAAAAGTGGCCGTCCATGCCTTTAAAAGCTTGAAGGCTTTGACTGCGAAACCGACATTGCTGCGGTAAATGGCATAGTGGTCGTACACGACAGACAATGCCCCCAGCAGCAACAGGACCAGGATGACATAAGCCTGCGTTATGAAGCCGATATGATAATTGATCAAAAACCACGCGACACCGGTCACCGCTAACCCATCGAGACCCGCCTGAATGACGATACTGGTACTGCTTCGGCGCTGGAGGACGGAACGGCTGCTGTTGGGCTCAAAAATCATGCTGAAACCTCATTTGCTTTCCCTCGCACTTAATGGTGACGAGATTCAGTTCAACCGCTCTCGCTGAGAGTCTTAGCGTCACCGGCAAGCTACTCATGCTCGTGCCAAGCCACCCACCACCGAAATGTGTAACCAGGGAGAATGTGGTCACGGGGGGTACTGTCACTTTAGCACTAGTGTGCAATCATTTACTCAATCGCCGCAGTCCGTCGTGCACCGTCAGCAACCGGGACTGTCTGGCGAGTGTCTGATCGCCATCGACGGCAACGAATTCTAGGCGGTCAACGACCGCGAGCACAATTTCACCCGTGGGAAAGCTGGCCGGGGAATAGGAGGGATTCAAACAGCAGAGACGGGGGCCTTGGCCTAATGCCTGTCAGTTAAGAATCTCAGGCGCAACACGCTTCCTGTAGCAGCTGGCGAAGCCTGCGTTCGGCGCGGGCCGCGATCGGACGAAGCCGTCGTAAAATCAGCTAACGCGGAGCATCAGAAACGCCTCGTGCACAGGTTTCACGACGGCTTCGCCGCCGAACGCAGGCTTCGCCAGCTGCTACAGGTCGCATTACGGCTTAACTGACAGGCATTAGGCCTTGGCCCCCGTTTTCATCGGTGCGGGCATGAGCGGCGACGCAGCGATCAACCCACTGATATCGCGCAAGCAACAACAAGGGGTGCTCAAACATATCGAACGGGCTCGCCAGGAAGGTGCGCGCGTGGTGTCGGGCGGCGAGTTGCTGGAAGGTGAAGGTTTCTACGTGCAGCCGACGATTCTGGCCGACATCGACCACAGCATGGCGGTGGCCCGTGAAGAGGTGTTTGGTCCGGTGCTGGGGGTGATGCCATTCGCCGATGAAGATGCCGTGATCGCCCTGGCTAACGATAACCGCTACGGCCTGGCGGCAAGCCTGCATGCTGAACCTGGGCGAGGCAGTGGGGCGAGGCTACTACAACCGCCACGACTCCACTACTCGCCGATCCAGTTCTTCCCAATCCGCCATACCCAACACCCGAGTGGTGTTCAATCCCCGCAAGTAACCTCGCAGCTGATGGGCGACCGCACGGACCGGTTCGGCGTCGGCAGCGTCCTCGTGCAGTACGGTTTCGTATTCGACCAGGTATTCGGCTACCCGATCGCGAAACTCCGGCAGGATGGCGGCGCGGATGAGATCAAAGGTTCGCTGTTTCTGGTGGGCAGTCACGGGTGATCCTCAAGAGTATGTTCAACAATGCGTGAGCGTGCATCAGTCGGTACGTCACACAACTATCGGTTCAGATGATAATGACCATCAAGAAACACTGGTTTTTTTTTTCGTAAAAAGGGGGAAAATCGCCACGCCGAGGCTGAACGTCATTGCTCGACGAATCAGAAAATTTTATTTCAGGACTGTATTCATGCGCCTTTTATTTGTTCCTGTCATGGCCTTCGCCCCCTTATTGCTGGCCGGTTGCGCCTCCGCGCCGAATAACCCGACGCTGGTGCTGCAGACCAAAAAAACACCTGCCGAGTACACCGAGTGCGTGGTGCCGAAGTTGCAAGGCCGTGCAATGAACCCAACCGTGTCGCAAACCCAGCGAAGCTACCGGATTGTAGTGCCCAGCAAAGTCGCAGCGGACAATGTGCTGGAAGCCTACAAAGCCCCGAACGGGGGCAAAGTGTTTTTATACGAGCGCCAATTGCTGGCCTCGAGTTTCATGCCTTCCAGTTTCGTACAGGCGGCACAGGATTGCCTATAAGCGGTTAGTCGCCTGCAACGGTTTCACGCGTTTCTTTGGTTGGCCGCAACCAACCCATTTTTTGCCCTGCGCCCCATTTGGTCGCGGGGCTTTTTTTCGACATTAGTTTGGGGATTTGTATATTCAATAATCGCTGCGGTGGCTGAGCGTCAGGACTCGAGTATCAGGGACATTGTCAACGCTGGCAGGGATGCCCTCGCAATCGGTGGACCGGTTCAGGCATTGAGGCTTGTGTTTTTTGTTGACGGTGAGGGCCTCTTCGCGAGCGGGCTCCCGCATGGTTTTGTGTACGCCGGAGATCAAATGTGGGAGCGAGCCCGCTCGCGAAAGGGGCAGCCCCGACACCATAGAACCAAACACTTAAAGATACTTATCCGTAACAGCGCCCTCCGAGGCGCTGGACACGGTCTTCGCATATTTCGCCAACACCCCGCGTTTGTATTTGGATTGCGGCCGCACCCAGCGAGTTTTGCGCTCGGCCAGCACGGCATCGGAGACATCAACCGTAATCTGTCGGGTTTGCGCGTCGATGGTGATGGTGTCACCGTTTTCGATCAGCGCAATCGGGCCGCCGTCAAAGGCTTCAGGTGTGATATGCCCCACCACAAAACCGTGCGAGCCGCCGGAGAAACGGCCGTCGGTAATCAGCGCCACGTCCTTGCCCAACCCTTTGCCCATGACCGCCGATGTCGGTGAGAGCATTTCGCGCATGCCGGGGCCGCCCTTGGGGCCTTCGTAGCGGATCACGATCACGTCGCCGGCTTTGACTTCGCCATTGAGGATGCCGGCCAGCGCGCCTTCCTCGCCGTGGTAGACCCGGGCCGTGCCTTCAAAGCGCAGGCCTTCCTTGCCCGTGATCTTGGCCACCGCGCCGGTGGGTGAGAGGTTGCCGCGCAGCACCACCAGGTGCGAGTCCTTTTTGATCGGCTGGTCGAACGGCAGAATGACATCCTGGCCGGCGGGGTAGTCGGGCACGTTTTGCAGATTTTGCGCCAGTGTCTTGCCCGTGACCGTCAGCACATCGCCATGCAACATGCCGGCGGCGAGCATGCGCTTCATCAAGGGTTGAATGCCGCCGATGGCGACCAGCTCGCTCATCATGTATCGGCCACTGGGGCGCAGGTCGGCAACCACCGGGGAAATCTTGCCCAGCTCGACGAAATCATCCAGCGTCAGCTCGACATCCACCGCATGCGCCATGGCCAACAGGTGCAGCACGGCATTGGTAGAGCCGGCGAGGGCGATGACCACCCGGATGGCGTTTTCGAAGGCTTTGCGGGTCATGATGTCGCGCGGTTTGAGGTCCAGCTTCAGCAGTTCCATCACCTGCTGACCGGCGCGGAAACTGTCCGAGGCCTTGTCGCTGCCGACGGCGTCCTGGGAGCTGGAACCGGGCAGGCTCATGCCCAGCGCCTCGATGGCGGAGGCCATGGTATTGGCGGTGTACATGCCGCCGCAGGAGCCAGGGCCGGGAATCGCCACTGCTTCGATCTGTTTGACCTGAATCTCGTTGATATCACCCCGCGCATGCTGGCCCACGGCCTCGAACACGGAAATGATGTCAGTGTGGCCGGCGCCTGGCCGAATAGTGCCGCCATACACAAAGATCGAAGGCCGATTCAGCCGCGCCATGCCGATCAGGCACCCCGGCATGTTCTTGTCACAACCGCCCACGGTCACCAGCCCGTCGAAGCCTTCGCACCCGGCCACCACTTCGATCGAGTCGGCGATCACTTCCCGCGACACCAGCGAATACTTCATGCCTTCGGTGCCATTGGCGATGCCGTCGGAAATGGTGATGGTGTTGAAAATCACGCCTTTGGCGCCAGCGGCGTTCGCGCCTTTTTCGGCCTCGATGGCCAGCTTGTCGATGTGCATGTTGCACGGCGTGACCATCGCCCAGGTCGAGGCGATACCGATTTGCGGCTTCTTGAAGTCCTCATCAGTGAAACCCACGGCGCGCAGCATGGCGCGACCGGGCGCACGCTCCACGCCGTCGACCACTTGAGAGGAATATTTGCGCAGATCGTCTTTATCGCTCATGACTGCTCCTCACGGGCTCGCCGAAAATTCAGGATCAGTATAGTGGGCCCGGCGCGCGTGCTCGGACTAACCAGTCGGTAACAGACGCGCGGGTTTGCGATGTCGTGATATTCTGCGCCCCAACTTGGTTTGACCTATTCAGTTTGCGTGTCCTTGAGACGCGCCAACAGAATCACTGTCGCTCAAGTAGCTGAGGCCAATAATGATAAAAAGTCAGTTCAGTAGGGACATATAACTGAGGTCGATGGAGACACGTCGGCCTTGTGTGCCCACCCTCCCATCCTTATGTGCGAACACCCGCGACAGACTGCCTGGATGTCGTGAACACGGGAGCTCGTGAATAAGGAGGGAAGGGCGGATGACGTTTTATCAAAGGTGCTACAGATGTTTAAGAAAATGAACACGGCCCTGCTGGGGCTGGCTTTGTCGATGGGGATCACGTCCGTTCACGCGGAAGAGGCAAAGAAGGTCGATGTACTGCTGATCGGCGGCGGCATCATGAGCGCGACCCTCGGGGTCTGGCTCAATGAGTTGCAACCGGACCTGTCGATGGAAATGGTCGAGCGCCTGGACGGCGTCGCCCTGGAAAGCTCCAACGGCTGGAACAACGCGGGCACCGGTCACTCCGCGCTGGCTGAGTTGAACTACACCCCCGAAGATGAAAACGGCAAAGTCTCGATCCCGAAAGCCGTTGAAATCAACGAAGCCTTCCAGATCTCCCGTCAATTCTGGGCCTGGCAAGTTCAGCAGGGCGTGTTGAAAAACCCGCGTTCGTTTATCAACTCCACGCCGCACATGAGCTTTGTGTGGGGCGACGACAACATCAAGTTCCTGAAGAAACGCTATGAAGCGCTGCAAGCAAGCCCGCTGTTCGCCGGCATGCAGTACTCCGAAGACCCGGCGGTGATCAAGAAGTGGGTTCCGCTGATGATGGAAGGGCGTGACCCGAGCCAGAAGGTCGCGGCCACCTGGACGCCGATCGGCACCGACGTCAATTTCGGTGAAATCACCCGTCAGTTCGTTGCGCACCTGCAAACCACACCGAAGTTCGACTTGAAGCTGTCTAGCGAAGTGCAAGACATCACCAAGAACGAAGACGGCACCTGGCGCGTCAGCTACAAAAACCTGAAAGACGGCAGCAAGACCGACACCGACGCCAAGTTCGTGTTTATCGGCGCGGGCGGCGGTGCACTGCACTTGCTGCAGAAGTCCGGCATTCCTGAAGCCAAGGAATACGCAGGCTTCCCGGTAGGCGGCTCGTTCCTGGTGACCGAGAACCCGACCATTACCGAGCAACACTTGGCCAAGGCCTACGGCAAAGCCTCCGTTGGCGCACCGCCGATGTCGGTTCCACACCTGGACACCCGTGTCCTGGACGGCAAGCGCGTCATCCTGTTTGGCCCGTTCGCGACCTTCAGCACCAAGTTCCTCAAAGAAGGCTCGTACCTGGACCTGCTGACCACCACCACCACGCACAACGTGTGGCCAATGACCAAAGTCGGCATCAAGGAATACCCGCTGGTCGAGTACCTCGCCGGTCAGCTGATGCTGTCTGACGAAGACCGCATGAACGCCCTGAAAGAATACTTCCCGAACGCCAAAGCCGAAGACTGGCGCCTGTGGCAAGCCGGCCAGCGCGTGCAAATCATCAAGCGTGATGAAGCCGCCGGTGGCGTGCTGAAACTGGGTACCGAGATTGTCGCTTCTGCCGACGGCACCATCGCCGGTCTGCTGGGCGCATCGCCGGGTGCATCGACCGCAGCGCCGATCATGCTGACCGTGCTGCAAAAGGTGTTCAAGGATCAGGTGGCTAGCCCGGCCTGGCAGGAAAAGCTGCATCAGATCGTGCCGAGCTATGGCACTCAGTTGAATGGCAGTCCTGAGAAGGTTGCGCAAGAGTGGGCCTACACCGCCAAGGTGCTGCAGCTGACTCCGCCGCCAGTGATAGGTCAGGTGGTGGCTGCTGCGCCGGCTGATGCTGAAAAGGCGAAAGCGCCGAAGGCTAGTGCTGCTAGTGATATGGCTTTGTAATCAGGATCTCCATCAGGTTTTTGATGGGGTGTCTGGATAATCTGATCCATAGTAAAAACCCGCTGAACCGGTGACGGTCAGCGGGTTTTTTGTGGGCGATGCGGTTGCTAAAAAGAAGGCTGGACGGACTCTCTATTATGGGGTGATTGCAACCCTTCACAACAGGCAGAAATCGGCCAAAAGTGGTCACTCACCGTCGACAAAACCGGGGGCGACTCACCGCATATGACTACAGCCATCAGACTGGCGAAAAAACAATCTGACGCTTAGATTCACGGGCAATCACCCGGCGGAGACGGATCTGTCATCTCTGGCTTGAACGTCTCCTATGGGTCAAGGCTGTGTGAAAACGTGCTAAATACGTCGAAAACGGAGAGTCGCGAGGGTTGTCTGTGGAATCAGCGGGCGGAAGCGCGAATGACCTTAGTCAGCGACATAGTTTAGATGTCAGAAACGACGTTCATAAACTGAGCAGCACCGCGACGTTGCCCGGTTTCAAGTCAATGATGTAGCGCTGCGGCCGGGCCCTGGACGTTGTCCAGGCCGATGGTGCGCAAGATCATCTTGTAGCCGCGCGCCGTCAGTTCCGGGCTGGTGGCGGCCGGGGTAATCATGACGATGCGTTCGTCTTCGTAGATGTCCGAAGCCGGCTGGGTAGAGCTGGAACAAAGATGTCCGACCACGAACTATGGGGTTCCACTCCTGTGGGTAACGATTCATAAGGTGTTGCAGGTGATTCAGCGATCCCAGGGTGCGGCGCGCGAAGGGGCGGGTTTGTAGCGTTGGATCGCGTCGGCGAGTACGCCGGGGTCGAGGCCGTCGTGGTCCACCAGACTTTTTAAACCGGCAATGACAATGCTGTGTTGATCCACCTCAAAGAATTGCCTGAGGTTTTGCCGATTATCGCTGCGGCCAAAACCGTCGGTGCCCAGGGTGGTGTAGGGCGCCTCGAGGTATTGAGCGATCAGTTGCGGCCAGGCGCGGATATAATCGGAGGCCGCGATGATGGGCTGCGTGCCGCCCAGGTATTTATCCAACTGAGTGCTGCGCCGGGCGCAGACTTGCAGTCGATTGTCGCGCTCGACCTCGCGGGCTTGGCGCGCCAGTTCGCTGAAGCTGGTGGCACTGAACACCTCGCTATTGATGTTCCAGTCCCGGGCCAGAATCGCGCTGGCTTCTATCACTTCCCGCAAGATGGCCCCGGAGCCCACCAGCCGCAGGCGAATCCGCGACGCCTCGGTGGTGCTGCTCGAATACCGATACAGGCCGTGCAGGATATCGCTGTGCCGGGCTTCATCGATCGACGGCTGGGGGTAGTTTTCGTTCATCACCGCCACGTAGTGGAACTCGTCGCACGGCTCCTCCAGCAGGCGTCGCGCGGCGTGGTCGAGGATCACCGCCAGTTCCCCGGCAAAACACGGATCCCAGGCGCGGCAGTTGGGCACCATCGAGGCCATCACCAGGCTGGAACCGTCCTGGTGCTGCAAGCCTTCACCGCCCAGGGTGGTACGGCCAGCGGTGGCCCCCAGCAAAATGCCCCGGGAGCGCTGATCGGCGGCGGCCCAGATCAAATCGCCGACCCGCTGAAAACCAAACATCGAGTAGTAGATATACACCGCCAGCATCGGCTCGCCGTGCACTGAATAGGAGGTGGCCGCCGCCACCCAGGACGACAGGGCGCCGGCCTCGGTGATGCCTTCTTCCAGCAATTGGCCATTGCGCGATTCGCGATAAGACAGGATCGAGCCGCTGTCTTCAGGTTCATACAACTGCCCGTGGGGTGAATAAATACCGATTTGCCGAAACAGACTGGCCATGCCGAAGGTGCGCGCTTCATCGGCCACAATGGGCACCACCCTTGGTCCCAACTGTGGGGCTTTGAGCCAGGCCGTGAGCATGCGCACGGCGGCCATGGTGGTGGACATGTCCTTGCCCTCGGCCTTCAAGGCAAAACCGCCGGTGACGTCCAGCGGCGGCACCGCGATCTTCGGCGCCTGGCTCTTGCGTGCCGGCAGTGGTCCGCCCAACGCCTGGCGACGGGCGCGCAGGTAGCGCATTTCCGGACTGTCTTCGGGCGGACGATAGAAACGCAGCTGCTCCACGTCCTCATCTGTCAGTGGCAGACGGAATCGGTCACGAAAGGCCAGCAGGGCGGCGACATCCAGTTTTTTCGCTTGGTGCGCGGTCATCCGCGACTCACCGGCCGCGCCGATGCCATAGCCTTTTTTGGTTTTTGCCAAGATCACTGTCGGGCGGCCCTTGCAGGCTTTGGCGGCGGCGAAGGCGGCGTAGAGTTTTCTGAAATCATGCCCGCCACGTTTGAGGCCATTGATCTCATCCACGCTCATGTGTTCCACCAAACGCCGGACCTGCGGATCCTTCTGGAAGAAGTGTTCCAGGTTGTACGCGCCGTCATGGGCTCCCAGGGTCTGGTACTCCCCGTCGGGAGTGGCGGCCAGGCGTCTGAGCAACACGTTATCGGTGTCGCGGGCGAACAGTGCATCCCACTCCGAGCCCCACAGTACTTTGATCACGTTCCAGCCGGCGCCAGCGAACAGCGCTTCAAGTTCCTGGATGATCTGGCCGTTACCTCGCACCGGGCCGTCGAGACGTTGCAGGTTGCAGTTGACGATAAAGGTCAGGTTGTCCAGTTGCTCCCGGGCCGCCAGGGACAGGCCTGCGATGGACTCCGGTTCGTCCATCTCGCCATCGCCAAACACGCCCCAGACGTGACGCCCATCGGTCTGCGCCAGGCCACGGTGCTGCAAATACCGCATGAACCGCGCCTGGTACACCGCGCTGATGGGGCCTATGCCCATGGAACCGGTGGGGAACTGCCAGAAGTCTGGCATCAGCCACGGATGGGGGTAGGAGCACAGGCCCGGGCCGTTGATTTCCTGGCGGTAGTTAGCCAGTTGTTCTTCGCTCAAGCGACCTTCGAGGAAGGCCCTGGCGTAAACCCCTGGCGCCGAGTGAGGCTGGAAAAACACCAGGTCGGCGTTACGCTGTCCGGTGTCGCCATCACCGCGGAAAAAATGCTGAAAACCCACCTCGAAGATTTCCGCCGCCGAGGCGTAGCTGGCGATATGCCCGCCCAATTCGCCATAGGCATGGTTGGCGCGGACCACCATGGCCAAGGCGTTCCAACGCAGCAGGCCGGTGATGCGCTCTTCGAGCAGCAAATCACCGGGGTAGGTGCCCTGTTGCTCCAAGGGGAGGGTGTTGCGGTAGGCGGAAAATGCCTGGGCATCGCGGCTGATGCCGTGTTCGCCTGCATATTCTTCCAGGCGCTTGAGCAGGTAGCGGGCGCGCTCCGGGCCGCAGGCGTCGAGGGTGGAGGCCAAGGCATCGAGCCATTCCCGGGTTTCCTGGGGGTCCTGGTCTTGCGCACTGAGCTCAACATCGTTGACGGGATAAGCGGTGGCCATGTTCAACCCCCTTGAGCGCAGGCATCCAGGGCCTGGGTGACGTCGGCCAGCAGGTCGGCGATGTCTTCAAGGCCCACTGACAAACGCACCAACCCCTCGGAAATACCGTGGTGAGCGCGTTCTTCAGGGGTGTAGGTGGAATGGGTCATGCTGGCCGGGTGCTGGGCCAGGGACTCGGCGTCCCCCAGGCTGACCGCGCGGGCGAACAACTCCAGTGCGTTCATGAAGCGCCGGCCGGTGGCCAGACCGCCCTTGAGTTCGAAGGAGATCATGCCCCCAGGCAGCTTCATCTGCCGGCACGCCAGTTCGTACTGGGCAAAGGAGGACAGGCCGGGGTAAGTCACCCATTCGACGGCCGGGTGTTCCTGCAAATACTGGGCAATCACCTGTGCGTTGCTGCAATGGCGTTCCATGCGCAATGACAGGGTCTTGAGCCCGCGCATCAGTAAGAAGGCATCCTGAGGCGACATCACCGCACCGGTCAGATCCTTGAGACCTTGCAGGCGAATGCGGTCCGCCAGTGGCTGGCTGGCAACCACGATGCCGGCCGTGATATCGCCATGGCCGCTGAGGTATTTGGTGGCCGAATGCACCACCACATCAGCGCCCATCTCCAGGGGGCGTTGCAGGTATGGAGTGCAATAGGTGTTATCGACCACCACGGTGACATCCCGATGATGGTGGGCGATCTTGGCCACCGCGGCGATGTCGACCAACTGCATGTTCGGGTTGGCCGGGGATTCGAAGTAGATCATGCGCGTCGCAGGACTGATAGCATCGCCCAGTTCGGCCAGGTTGGACATGTCGACATGGCGCACCTTGACGCCAAACTCGCCGATGCCGTGGTGCAGCAGGGCGAAGGTGCAACCGTACAGCGTGCGGTTGACGATGATCTCGTCACCGGGGCGCAGCAGGGTCCAAAAGGTTGCGGCAATGGCCCCCATGCCGGAGCTGAAGGCCACCGCCGCCTCGCCGTTCTCCAGGGTCGCCATGCGTGACTCCAGCAGCGCCAGCGTGGGGTTGGAGATCCGCGTGTAAAAGTGCCCGGACTCTTCGCCGGCAAAACAACCGGCGCCGTATTCGGCGGTAGGGAAGGCGAACGTGGAGGTCAGGTAGATCGGCGGAATCAGTGCGCCGTTGTTGTCCAGCGGGTTATAGCCGTGATGGATGGCTCGAGTGGAAAAGCCCAGTTCATTATTTTTATTGTTCATGGTGAATGCTCCCTGATTTCCTACAATGCTATGCTCAATATCAACAAGAAAAATTCCAAATTGACCCAGAAATAACCGATTAATTGGAATAAAAATCCTGAAAAACAATATTAAGAGGCAAGACATGCCGAGCGGCCTGGATCGTACTGACAAAGCCTTACTCGCAGCCCTGCAAGGCAACGCCCGACTGACCATCGCCGAACTGGCCGACTATGCGGCCCTGACCACCTCGCCGTGCTGGCGGCGGGTGAAAATCCTCGAAGAGAGCGGGGTGATTACCGGCTACCAGGCGATTCTTTCGCCCAAGGCGCTCGGCTACGGAGTCACCGCATTTGTCAGTGTGATGATGGAGTCCCACAATCAGGAGATGGCCCGCACCTTCGAACAGCGCCTATTGGAAATCCCGGAAATCGTCGCCTGTCACAACGTTTCCGGGCGCTACGATTTTCTGCTGGAAGTGGTGGCCAAGGACCTGGAGTCTTTCGGCGAGTTTGCGCGAGAGGTGCTGCAAACCTTGCCGGCGGTCAAAGAGATCTACTCAAGTTTTTCGTTTAAATCGGTCAAGCCCTCGCGAGTGATTCCGGTACTGGGCTGAGCGCGGTATTGCGTTAGTGAAGTGGACTCTCGAAGATCAAGAGCGAACCACGGAACTAAATTACATTAGTGCTGACCAGCGTTTGCATTCGACTTGACTAATGCACGTCGAAGAGCTGATCGGCAGAGAACGGCCGATTCTGTTGAAAAAGTCGGCCATGGTTTCCACGGCAGAAAAGTACGCGCTTGAGATTGAAATCTTTTCTATGAGCAGAGGATTCCGGGCTCAGATTTCGCGTAGCTGCGCGGAAAAAAGGCGTTTTCAGCAACCAGTATGCGGGCAGTCTGGAAGGACCGACTTTTTCAACACAATCGGCCAAAAGCAGTCGTTCAAAGCTGTCTACCTACATAAACGTGGTCGATTCAACATTAAGCTCGTCACTGAACGATGCGATACCATGTTCTTGGCTAGGGAAGGTCTGAAGTACATGCACTCAGTGCGTCAACGTCTGCCGCTACGATGATGGCCAAGTGCTTAGAGATTTTCTCGATTGGCCAATGCCACCAAGCAATTGATTCAAGTGCCGATACTATTTCTGGAGAAAAGCGTTGTTTGATTATTACGGCGGGGTTTCCTCCAACAACGGCGTAGGCAGGAACATCCCTGACAACTACAGATCGTGAAGCAATGATTGCGCCATTACCAATTTTTACGCCAGGCTTGATAAGCGAATCGTAACCAATCCAAACGTCGTTTCCGATAATCGTGTCGCCTTTATATGGAAGTTCATCGGGTAGGGGCATCACTTTTTCCCAGCCGTTACCAAAGTGCTGAAACGGATAAGTGGAAAACCCAGACATCTTGTGATTCGCACCATTCATAATGAATTTCACGCCACGAGCCAGGGCGCAAAATTTGCCGATGACGAGTTTATCGCCGACGAACGGGTAATGGTATAGAACATTACGTTCAAAGTCCTCTGAGTTTTCAGGGTCGTCGTAGTAGGTATAATCACCAACGATAATATTTGGATTGGATACCGTGTTCTTTATGAAACATACCTGAGAAACACCTTTCATTGGGTGCTTGCTCAAAGGGTTGGGGCCATTCATACACATACACCTTCTTAGGCTTCTTTCGACAGCGGAACTTGTATGCTCCGTTTAGGCTCGTGCCCCCTTGAGAAAAACTCAAATAACTAATTCTTAGACACTATTTTTCTGAAGACTTAAAGTGTTTGTATAGCACACAGTAGCAGTGCTGTATTGGGACGTTTTTGTTTTGGTGAACGTCCAGCAATGCTTGCACAAAAACTCAATCTGTTACTTAAATAGCTTTCTCGACCAATCGAGTAAGCTTTTGTGCCAAGCAAATCATTGAATAGGCTACAGCGAATGAGTGTATTGAAAACGAGTTTTAAATCAAGCTACGGTAAGCCCTAGGCTTGACAATAGCATCGCAGCTTGATTTTTAGATATAATTGCCCCTTTAAACTGTTTGGCATCCATAAGTTTCAGACCGTGCAAGCTGGCTTCACGAAGGTCGGCATTATCAAAACGGGCACCATTAACCCGGGCATTGCTTAGGCTTCCACCTTTGAATACCGTGTTACGGAAGTCGACATCTCTTAAGTCCGCGTCGGAGAAGTCCAGATTGTCTAGCTCACACTTGAGAAAGGAAAACCCAAGGAGAAATGTCCCCACCAGCAGCGTGTCCTTGAAGGTAACTCCTAATGAGGCGGCCCCGCTGAAATTAGAGCCTGTTAATTTGCAGCTTGTAAATGAAACTATACCCAGTCGGCAATTCTGCCAGTCACTATTGTTCAGGTCTGAATTTTCGAACTTTCCTTCATTGAGCATAGCGGATTTGAATTTTACTTTCGCCCCCTTACACCCTTTCCAGGTAGTAGCCTCAAGCTTTGTGGCAGTGAAATCCGTTTCTGTCAGGTTGCAGCGCTCAAAATATGTGTCGCATAAGTCTAGGCGACTAAGATCAGCACCTGACAAGTCAACATTAGAGAACCATAAGGGTTTTTTTCGGATATTAATTAAGTCCTCAACCTCCGATCGATCCAGTTTGGCAGATTCAATAATAAGGTAGTCAGCTTTCTCAATCATGAAAACTCCTGTGGCATTTACTGTTCGTAACCCGCACATCCCGTCCGGGGATTGGATTTTCTCGTTTGGTCTGCGAGACTATCTACGTAGTGCGCGGGGCCTAGCTGTTGTCTGGGTAGAGGACGAATCCGAAGCTCTCCAAAATAGCTGATTGCTGCCATTCAAGAATCTTAATACCTGATGAGTCTACCTTTCGAAAATCTATACCACTTAATTCCGCGTTACGAAAGTCAGTATTGGATACAGAAAGCCCAGAATAATGAAGTGGTGAAAATTCAGTATTAGTTAGGTCAGCCTCATCTAGATTGGTCATCGTCATAATAACCGACGAAAATTTACTATGTGAAAGGTTGCATTTAGATAGGTTGGTCGAGCTGAAATCGGCATACCTGAAATCTGTGTTAGTGAGCTGCGCCGAACTGATTACCAGCTTTCGACTTATGGCGATGGTGAATGCGGCCAAATTAAAATCTGTCTCCACCGCACGACAATGATCAAGCGTTAACTGAAATAATTGCGCGCGATTAAACGTACTTAAAGAAATATCGCACTCATAAAACTCAGCCCGCCTCAGATCAGCCAGTTTAAATTGACAACCGACCAGTTGCTCTTTGTCGTAAAACGAACAACCTGAAAACCAACAATCTTGCAAATTCGCATTTCCAAAATTGCAGTTGAGCACTTTGCAGTCTTTTAGATGCAGTCCACTCAGGTCGCTCCCGCCGAAGTTACAATTCAGCAGGTTAGAATTTGTGAGTGTCAGGTCATTTTTTGTTCGGCCCTGAAAATTTAGGTTTGTGAAGGTTTGGTTGCTAGCGTTACTGGAATTCGAGAAAACCGTTTCATTGTCACAATCCATAGGTGTCATTGCTCAACGTGAAAAGAAAGAAAAATGGCACGTGAGTAAATGCCATGACTGCGCCCGGATGCAGAGGACGAGCCTTAATGGGGACGCCGCGAGCTCGAATGTATTCCAACTGGAACAACTATTCCACATGGACAAAATTGGTGTCAACTGTTATAAATTTCTTTTCTTCTGAGTAGAACAATTGAGCTCGATGATCAGAGGTGCCCTGCATCGGCATCCAGAGGGTGGGGGATATGCACGCGGCGAAGACACTCGTGCCCGGATCGTTGCTGCTGCGCTGAAGCTGTTCGGCGAACGGGGCTTCGAGGCTGCATCAACTCGCGACATCGCAACCGCCGCTGGCGTAAATGCCCCAGCGTTGCGGTACTACTTCGATAACAAGGAGGGGGTGTACCTTGCGTGCGCCGAGCACATTGCTTCGCGCGTTTGGGAGTACCTGTCACAGGTGGTCGCCCATGGGGAGCACGTGATCGCGGAGAATGAAAGTGATGACGCCCTAATCGATGCCTTCTGTGCCATACAGGCGCGCGTCGTGGAGTTCATGTTCAAGTCGCGAGAGTCCTCCGAATGGCAGCTATTCATTGCCCACGGACAAAGCGGCCAGGGGCCTGCCGCCGGTTTTCAGATCATCAATCATCGCCTCAATGAGCCAATTTCTACCGTGACAAACGCCATCGTTGGGCGTTTGCTGGGGCGGCCAGCCAACGATGATGAAACGCGGATCCGATCAATGGCGTTGAGCGGCCAACTGGCAGTCTTTCAGATGATGCGCCGTACTGCTCTCACCTCATTGAACTGGGACAAGGTTGATGCGGAGCGGCTTGATCTAATAAAGCGTGTGGTTATCGATCACACCCGTGCGGTACTGCACGCAATGATCATTGGACGTAGTCCGACATAACCGTAGCTGCCCGACCTACGGACCTTTCCAATCCCGTAGTTGGAGTGCCGAAGGTACCCTGCAGGCTTATCACCTCGCTGCAGAGCGTTGCCTTTTTATCCGGTACATATCGTCATCCGCATGGCTGAGCAGCGTATCGGCATCCTCTCCGTCCGCGGGATAAAAGGCCACGCCAATACTGCAGGACGGCATGTTGATCCCCCCAAATTCAGCGCCCAGTGGCTCGGCCATGACCGCGAGAATCTGCGCCATCTTCTCGGAAACGGCGACCTCCGACTGGATATCCGTCAACAGAACAGTGAACTCATCACCGCCCATCCTGGCCACCGTGTCTGTCTCACGTACGCAGCCTTCCAGCCGTCGTGCAATCATGCAGAGCACACGATCGCCCACGGCATGGCCATGGACATCATTGATACCCTTGAAGTCATTGATGTCCAGAAACAGCAAAGCCAGGGTGCTGTTGTGGCGGTGTGCCGCTCGCAGGGCCGAGTCCAATCGATCATTGAAAAGAGACCGGTTGGTCAGTTTTGTCAGCGGATCATGATGGGCGAGGAAACGTAATTCCTCCTCGGCCTGGCTGAGGGCCGTCACGTCCCGTGCGACACCGATCCGCGCACCCACCTCCTCGGACCAGAAGGCAGCCCACAGGATGTGTACGATACCTCCGTCCTTGCGGATATATCGGTTGCGGAAATCGAAGTGGGGTTGACCATTCATGACCCGGATAATGAGGCTCGTGTGACCGCCAGGTCGTCAGGATGCATATAGTCGGTGATCGGGGTGCCGGTCAGCTCGTTGGCACGGTAACCGAGCAGTGCCTTACAGGCATCACTCACAAATACAATCTGGTTGTCCCTATCAACCACGAAGACCGTGTCCAGCATCAGATGGATCAGTTTGGGGTAGAGCTCTTGCAGGTCAACGGGCATAGGTCAGGGAGTCCGGTTCATATAGCTTGATCATAGCCCGATCGCGAAGGGCGGCGGCGAGGAATCCTGCAGGCTTTTAATCGGCATGCGCAAGGTCTGGTCACAGTGCACTTCGCTGATACGACACGCACAGGTCAGTCCGTCCCCGGTTTTATGCGCCCTGTGGCGGGCCTATACTTTGAAAGTCGGCACACTCGATGCGACATGCAATCGTTTTTAATGTCTGGGGTGGCGCGTCGAGTGATCGTTCACGCAGGCCTTGGCCTGCCTTCGACGTAGAGAGGAGAAGATCATGGCGCGTAAATACATCGACTGCCGCGAGTTTCCAAGCGATACCAAATGCTCGGTCGCCCTGTCCGCGGACTCTGAAAACGAACTGCTCGAGGCTGCCGCGCAGCATGCGGTCAGTGTTCACAAGCACACCGACTCACCAGAACTGCGTGCTCAACTGAAGACGATGTTTCACGAAGGCACCCCGTCTGTAGAAGCACCGCGCCCCGCTTAGCAGCAAAAGCAGCAAAAGCAGCAAAAGCAGCAAAAGCAGCAAAAGGGACAGACCACGATTTAACGCAAATGCCGACCAATCGTAGTCTGCCCCTGTTTTTCTCCGAGATCAGCACCCACCGTAGTGGGGCCTATGACGGAGATGCCATTGCGCCCTCAATTGAGGCGCGACACTTCCAGCCATCGCTTTACTCAACCTTTACCGAGCCTAGACCTCCGCTTACACGAAATGGGTGTTTCATACGTCCATGGCGAATCCACACCTATCGCCAGAGGAGACACCATGTTTTCCAAGATGACTCAAGCCTTGATCCTGTCCGGTTGCCTGGTCGCCGCGGGTGCGGCATCCGCTAACGAGCGCGATGTGATAGTGCCTGTCATCGCCGGGGCGGCAGTGGGTGCGATACTGGCCACCGTCATCGCCGGTTCGGGCCATGACCACTACCGTCCACAATACCAAGGCTACGAACCACAACCTCGTTACGCCTCGCAATACCAGCGAGTCGCCTATGTACCGGTGGCGCCGCGGATTGAATACCGCCGGTACGAGCCAGCGCCACCCCGCGGCTACTACGACGGTGGTTATCACCGGGGATATGATCACGGCTTCTACCATGGCCGTGGAGACGGTCGCTGGTAAGTTCGTGTCCTGACCAAAAGCCGCTGTCATCACTGTCAGCGGCTTTTTTCATTCCCCTTCGTGATTGCGGCTCTCGGCCAAAAGCGGATATCCCGCATCTATGGCATAAATCATGCTAAATCCAATGGCAATGAGTCGGTACTGACTATACGGATGACACTTTTGAAATGAACCGTTTCAGTGGCTGCTCCGATAATCGAACGCTTATGGATGAAATGTCGAGGTTCAGCATGACAAGCGCAGCTACAGAGCAAGTCAGCCCGAAAACGCTGAGAAAGGTGATTGTCGCCGCGGCCATCGGCAATTTCGTCGAGTGGTTCGACTTCGCGGTCTATGGCTTTCTGGCCACGACCATCGCCCAGCAATTTTTCCCCAGCGGCGACGCCAGTGCCGCGTTGCTCAAGACCTTTGCGGTGTTCGCCGTGGCCTTTGCGTTTCGGCCCCTCGGCGGAATTTTCTTCGGCATGCTGGGCGACAGGATCGGCCGTAAGCGAACCCTTGCGATGACAATCCTGATGATGGCGAGTGCCACGACCTTGATCGGCTTGCTGCCTACTTATGCCGCTATCGGGGTCATGGCGCCGATTCTTCTGACCCTGATTCGTTGCGTCCAGGGCTTTTCCGCTGGAGGCGAATACGCAGGTGCCTGTGCCTACCTGATGGAACATGCACCCAACGATAAAAGGGCGTGGTATGGCAGCTTCATTCCGGTGTCGACATTTTCCGCCTTCGCCGCGGCAGCGGTGGTGGCCTACGCCCTTGAGGCGTCATTATCGGCCGAAGCCATGGGTAGCTGGGGCTGGCGCCTGCCGTTCCTGATTGCCGCGCCGCTGGGCCTGATTGGTCTTTACATGCGCTGGAAGCTGGATGAGACCCCGGCTTTCCAGGCCGTGACTCATGAACACGCGGTTGCCCATTCCCCGCTCAAGGACACTTTACGCAACCATGGCGCGGCGATCTGCTGCCTGGGTGCCTTTGTGTCGCTGACGGCGCTGTCGTTCTATATGTTCACCACCTACTTCGCGACCTATCTGCAAGTCGCGGGCGGTCTGAGTCGTGCAACGGCGTTACTGGTGTCGCTGATCGCATTGATCTTCGCCGCGGCGATGTGCCCGCTGGCGGGGCTATATTCAGACCGGGTAGGGCGTCGGGTGACGATGATGACGGCGTGCGCTCTGTTGATTGTGACGGTGTATCCGTCGTTTCTGATGGCCAGTTCCGGCGTGTTCGCAGCGTCCATCGTCGGCGTTATGCTCTTGGCGATTGGCGCGGTGTTGTGTGGCGTGGTCACCGCGGCCTTGCTCTCGGAAACCTTCCCCACCCGTACTCGCTATACCGCTTCGGCTATTACCTACAACATGGCCTATACCCTCTTCGGTGGTACCGCGCCGCTGGTGGCGACATGGCTGATCAGCATCACCGGCAGCAACCTGTCGCCGGCGTTCTATCTGATTGCAGTGGCCTTGCTCGCGCTGGCCGGTGGTTTGGCATTGCCGGAGACCTCAAGGATTTCCCTGCATGATGTTCCGACGGGGGAAAAGGGTGAAGGCGTGGGCGCGGCGGCCTGAGGGTGCCTCATATAGTGAAGGGCGCTTTACAGTTCAAAGCGGTAGCGGCGAACAAACAGGATTGAAGTCATGAGCATCAAGCGAGATGTGTCGCCAGACAGCACCGCCGCACGAGTCGCCTTGTGGCGCGCTCTGCATGTCGAAATAGACCCTCCACCGCATGTGCTGGAAGACGAAATCGGCCTTAAGCTGCTGGCCCCGGACAAGGACTGGCGGAGCCGGGGGGACATGGACCCGCAGTTCACACGCCCGTTCCGTGCCTCAATCGTGGCTCGTGCTCGCTTCATTGAAGATTTAGTCATAGAGCAGGTCGGTCGCGGCCTGAGTCAGTATGTGATCCTCGGCGCCGGCCTTGACAGCTTCGCACAGCGCAGGCCGCAGATCGCGTCACGCCTCAGGGTGTTCGAGATCGACCAGCCAGGTCCTCAGGCATGGAAGCGTCAGCGCCTGCTCGAACTCGGCTTCGGCATACCGGACTGGCTGCGCTTCGTGCCGGTCGATTTCGAGGCGGGGGAGAACTGGCGGGACGCGCTCGTGACTGCCGGCTTCGATGCCAGCAAGCCGGCAATCGTTGTCTCCACGGGTGTCAGCATGTATCTCACCAAGGATGCAAACGAGGACCTGCTGCGCCAGGTCGCGGCCTTCGCCCCGGGATCGACGCTCGCCATGACGTTCCTGCTTCCGCTGGAGATGGCGGACCCCGAGGTACGTTCCGGGCTTGAGATGGCGCAGAGGGGAGCGCGAGCAAGCGGGACACCGTTCCTCAGTTTCTTCACGCCGCTGGAGATTCTGGCACTGGCCCACGGTGCGGGTTTTAGAGAAGCACAGCACGTCTCGGCGACCGATCTTACCCGGCGCTACTTCGTGGGCAGGACAGATGATCTGCGCCCGCCAAACAATACGGAGGAACTGCTGGTAGCCAATACATAGATGGGTAATTGCACCGACTTGCCCACCCATTTGTATTGGACATGACCGGTCATTTGCATCGGATTTGACCATCACGTTTTGTGGCCATGACCGGCAAAAATCGGCCAAAAACTGCCTCTCATCAAAGGCCAATTTCAGCCAAAATCGGATCACCCAACCTGCATCGCAATATTGTTCGTTTTCCTCTCTCCCTTGTCTCAATATGCGAAGAAACTGTCCTGCCAAGCCCATGATGTCGCGCCCGCGATACCTACTATAGGCCCGGTGTCTCTGCCCAATTTGGCAGGGAGCAGTTACCCATAGCGGATGCACATATTGAGCCCGGATTGGAGACAACAATGACAATAATCGCCACCCAAGACACGCCTTCAGCATTCCCCCCTTCAGCACCCGCCATTATCCGGTCGTCAGTGCGCCAACATTCGATCAAGGTGGAGCTTTGCACACCCGCCATCGGCGCAGAGCTCAGCAACGTCAGCCTTGTCGACGCTGCCCAGGACCCCGGACTGATCGCGGAAATCAGGGCCCTATGGCTCAAGCACAAAGTGTTGTTCTTTCGCGACCAGAACATCACTCCAATGGAGCAACAGCACTTCGCCGCGCAATTCAGCGAACTGGAAGCCCATCCCCTGGCGCCAAGCCATCCGGAGGCGGACAAGTTGCTGATGCTGTACCGCAATCTCGATCCGAGCAAGCCCAAGAGCTATGTGGAAAAGGCTAGTCGCGAAAACCTCTGGCATGCCGATGTCACCTACAAGCAGGCGCCGCCCCGCGGCGCGGTATTGCGCTGCGAACAGGGTCCGGAGACCGGCGGCGATACGCTGTTTTCCAACATGGTGATGGCCTACGAAAAGTTGCCCGAAAGCATCAAGCAACGGATCGATGGCTTGTATGCCAAGCACGGTGCCGAGCAGACCTTTGGCGCCCAGTTGCCACGCGAAGAACGTCACGCGATGGCCCTGAAGACCCCCGGCGCCGAGCATCCGGTGGTGCTTGTGCATCCCGAGACCGGCGAGAAGGTGCTGTTCGTCAATTCCGCATTCACCACCCATTTCTCGAACTTCTTCAACTTCGAGGACATCCGCTACGGCCAGGACTTCATGCCCGAGGCTCATCACTTGATGAACTACCTGATCTCCCAGGCCGCCATCCCGGAATACCAGGTTCGCCTGAAGTGGCGCACCAACACCGTTGCCATGTGGGACAACCTGCAAGTCCAGCACTACGCCGTGGCTGACTACGGCAATGCGCCACGGAAGATGCTGCGCGCGACCCTGGCGGGCACTCCGCTCACCTGATTCGAACCGTCTCCCCAGAGAAACCAGGCCACCCGACCATCAGAGATTGTCGGGCGACCTTGGCTGCCGACGAATACTCGATCTGAACCGCATCAATGGAGATAGACATGCTCTACGAACACATCGACACCGCAGTCATCGATGGCGAATCGCTGCCGTGGGTACCCTTTACGCCCTATGCGGAAAACGTCCTGTTGAAGTACTTCAAGCTTGACCCCATCCGTGGCGAATGGATCGTTATGATGAAGTCGCCGATCGACATGCAACTGCCCAAGCATCACCACACGGGTACGGTGATGGTCTATACGATCGAAGGCCAGTGGAAATACAAAGAGCATGACTGGATCGCCGGCCCTGGCAGCATCGTCTATGAGACGGCCGGATCGACTCACACGCCTGAAGTCGTCAGCACGGGAAGCACAGACGGATATGTGCTCACGCTGGTTCAGGTTAATGGCGATCTCGCGTTTCTGGACGGCAGCGACAACATCATCGCGCTCGAAAACTGGAAGTCAGGATTGCATCGCTATCTTGCCTACTGCGAGCAGCATGACATCGCACCGAAAGACCTGACGGCATTCAACTGAGTAACAGACATTGCCGCGAAAAACGCGAATCGGGCGGGCGCGCCAAAGCGCTCGCCCCCCACCGTTAGAGCTGTTCGAGAAACGTTAGAAGCAGTTCGTTGACTTGCTCGGTGCTTTCTTCCGCGGCGCTATGGCCCACGCCGGGTAGCAGTACCTTCTTCTGTAGCCCGGGTAGATAGGTGTCGAGCTGATCGTAGAGACCGCGGATTTCGACCGGCTCCAGTGAAGGGTCAGCAGCACCACCGATAAACAGGCTCGGCTGGCGCACCACCGCACCGTCAAGAAACGCGGTGATCTCCCAGTTCCGGTCGCGACAGCGGTAGTAATTCAAGGCACCGGTAAACCCGGTACGGGAGTATTCGGCGACGTAGTAGTCGAGCGCCCGTGCGCTCAGCCAGGACGGGAACTCGCCCTTCGGTTCAGTGAAGGCATTGAGAATGGGCTCACCTGGCTCGACGAACAGGCGCCAGCGTTCAGCGCCGACAGCACTGCCGGAGATCGAATAGAAAACGCTACGCAAGGTCTTGCGCGGGTCGCTGGCCAACTCGCGATCCGGCTTGTCGAGCTGCTGGAAATACAGGTGGTGATACACCCTGCCTTTCGCCATTGCCTGTAACCCTACGGTCGGCTTGACCTTGCCGCGTGGTGGCACCGGCGTATTGAGCATTACGAGACCGCGGAACAGATCCGGCCGCAGCATGGCTGCTGCTTGGGCCACCCAGGCGCCCAAGTCGTGCCCAATGATCACTGCGGAGGTTTCGCCCAGAGTCGCCATCAAGCCCACCATGTCGCCGACTGCCTGAGTCATGTCATAGGCTTCAATGGCATCGGGTCGATCCGTTTGACCAAACCCCCGTTGATCGGGGGCCACGACTCGATAACCGGCCTCGGTCAACGCCACGATCTGGCGTCGCCACATGTACCAAAGGTAGGGAAAACCGTGCAGCAGTATGACGAGCGGACCCTGTCCCTCGTCGATGTAATGCATGCGAATGCCGTTGAGTTCGGCGAAGCAGTGATTGAATGCCTCAGGGTCGTCGGCGTCCACTTGCGCCCTTGCCGCTAGCGGCTGACTGATGCATGTTGTGGTGCGCGTGTTCATTTATCTACCTCCATCTTTTTGTCGTTGTTGGCCTGAAGGTAGCCGTGACAAGGTGTCCTGCACTAAGCTTGGCAGGACACAATCTTGTGAAATTGGGACATGAGGACACATGTATACCCTGACGCGAAGTGCCAGCCTTACCAACTATGAGCAGGTTGCCCGTTCAGTGGGGCTCGATCCATTTCGTATGCTGCGTTTGGCCAAGTTGCCAGCCAGTGCCCTCGACGATCCGAATATCATGATCAGTAGCGATTCGGTGGGTTGGCTGCTGGAGGAATCGGCCCGCCTCTCCGGCCAGGAGGCCTTCGGACTGCTGCTCGCGGAAACGCGACACCTATCCAATTTCGGCATGCTCGCGCTACTCATCCGCGAAGAACCGACACTTCGCGCCGCCTTGCAATCGTGCGCGAGCTATATGCGGCTGCATAACGCTGGGGTGGAGTTGCGACTTGAGGATGCAGGCGACCTGGTGCTGCTGCATGTGGGTGTGAAAATGCAGGGCCATCACGGTGTCTGGCGCCAGGCTATCGAACAGTCGACGGGTATTGGATTGCGGACGTTGAGCGTGCTGACGCGCGATATGTTCCGCCCGATAAGGGTCAGTTTTACTCACGAGCGACCTGCCAGCCTTGAAGTGCACCACCGCGTGTTGGGCACAGCTATTGAGTTTTCACAGGAGTTCAATGCCATCGTTTGCCGAAGGCGCGATCTGGACATGCCCATTCCTGCGGCTGACCCCGCGTTGCATCGTGAAATAAAGCGATCGCTGGACATGCAGTTGACTACCCTGCGCGACGAGCCGGCGCAGCGGGTACGCCAGATCGTCAAGATGCTGCTGCCAAGCGGACTGTGTTCTGTCGATGGGATTGCCCAGCATCTTGGCATGCATCGACGCACCCTTAGCCGACACCTGGCAGCCGAGGGAGAAAGTGTTACAACGATCATCAATGCTGTCCGTGCTGAACTCGCCGAAGAGTACCTGGCCAACAGCAAACGCCGATTGTATGAAGTTGCCGAACTCCTCGGATTTTCCTCCGCCGGTGACTTTTCACGCTGGTTCCGCAGCCAGTTCGGCAAGACACCCTCGGATTGGGCCGCCGCCTACCGAGAGAGCAAGGCGACACTGCCGCTTTAACCCGTTGGCCACGTCCCAATACGCGAAGATTTTGTCCCGCAATGCCCATGGCGCTGCTCTCGGGCAATCTACCATGGGGCCGCAATCGCTCTGCCGATCGGGCAAGAGCGTATGCCGGGCGCGCGTATCCCCACTTACCGAACCCGCAAAGACTGGATCAACAATAAAAAACGCCGCCGTGTATCAAGGCACGAATTCACCTGCCCCGCCCACGGTCCGGCCATAAAGCATCGAAACGGAGACGCCATGCGAGTCGAACAACTGACCTGTGCCATCGGCGCGGAACTGCACAACGTGAACCTGGGTGACGCAGTGCGCGATGATGGCTTGTTCAATGAAATTTACGCGGCGCTATTGAAATACAAGGTGCTGTTCCTGCGTGATCAAGATCTGGACAAACTTTCACGTCGCGATCACGAAGCATTTGCCAGCCGCCTCGGCCAGCTTGAAACCCACCCGATGCTCCCAAGCCATCCGCAGGCTCCCGGCCTCGTGCAAATCTACAAGACCCCTGAGAACCCGGCGGATCGCTATGAAAATGCCTGGCACTGCGATGCCACCTGGCGTGAGTCGCCGCCGATGGGCGCGGTGCTGCGATGCATCGAATGCCCTCCGGTCGGCGGCGACACCATGTGGGCCAACATGGTGCTGGCTTATGACAAGCTACCGGCGGACGTGAAGCAGGAAATCGACAGCCTGATCGCCAGCCACAGCTTCAACGCGTCGTTTGCTGCGGCCATGCCCAAGGAAAAGCGCTTGGCGATGAAGGCGCAATACCCGGATGCCGAACATCCGGTCGTGCGCACCCATCCCGAAACCGGTGAGAAGGTGTTGTTCGTCAACGCCTACGCTACGCATTTCGTGAATTACCACAGCCAGGGACGTGTCCGTGTCGGCCAGGACTACAACCAAAAAGGGGTCGATCTGCTGAAGTACCTGATCAGCCAGGCCTACAACCCCGAGTACCAAGTCCGTTGGCGCTGGAAGAAAAACAGCGTGGCGATATGGGATAACCGCTGCACCCAGCACTATGCCGTGATGGACTATCCGCCTTGCCATCGCAAGATGGAGCGCGCGGCCATTATCGGCGATAAACCCTACTGATATGTGAATGGTCCAGAGATCGGAGACGCTTCCGAGCGTCTCCTTTGGGTCGATTTTTGCCTGTCACGAGGGGCCATTTTCATTGCAGCCATTCGCAAACGCTCAGACACTCACTCCCAATCCGCGGAACATATGACTTGAACCGCCTGTCAGGCGCGGACCTGGTCGAATAGCTTTTTCAGAAATACATCGCCCGCCACAGAGTCTGAAAGCAAGCAATGTCCAGACCAATTGTCCCAGGCAGCCGCAAGGTTGAACTCAGCACACTGAAAATTTTGGTGCATTTGCTCACTGACGCCTATGACGGGTGAGCCCGCCCGTTTGAACCCTCGGAGTTTGATCAGCTCTTCAGCTATCGTGACGCATCAGGATTATTTCCCTACTCACAGTATGTTTACGTCCTTGTTCTGGTGTGCGGTCAATGTGGAAGAAGTGCTGTTCCGGGAATTTAAGGTTTGATTCTCAAACCAATCGTGATCGCGGTACCACGCCACCGTGTCGGTGATTGTCAGCTCGAGCGCCCGGAAACTCAGGCCAAGCTCTTGTTCACTCTTGCTGTGGTTGAAACAGGTGCGGTCCTTCTCTCGTACCAACAGGCGCAACGTGGCCATGCTCAGCAGAATGGGCTTGCCGGTAACACGCGCATAAATCTCCTGCACAGCCGCCAAGGCGAATAGAAAGGGGAGCGGTAGTTGTCGAACGGGGGTCTTGACGCCCGCTATACGTCCAAGAATAGGCACCAGCTCACGCATTGTCATATGCCGGCCCGCCGCGAGATAGCGCTCACCTCGCCGCCCATGTTTGGCAGCGGCAATCTGCGCTAATGCCACATCGCGGGCATCAACAACGGAGAAGCTACCGGGGATCAGTCCGGGTAATTTGCCGTGCACGACATCGTTAACCAACTGTCCCGAGGAGGTCGGACCAATGTCGGCAGGGCCCCACATCCAACCAGGCAGGACCATGCAGGCATGCATCTCGGGATGGAGCTCCAGGAACGACAAGACGACACGGTCGGCGATGATCTTGCTACGGTAGTAGTCATCCGCATCGGCGTCGGCCCGCAGACATGTCTCATCGATGGATGTGCCAGGTGCGCCGTCGAGCACGGCAATGGAAGACGTATGGATGAACCGTCGTATACCGGCGCGGTAGGCCTGGTGAATCAGGTCCCGCGTACCGGCGACATTGATCTTTTCGAGTTCCTTCCAGTGGCTGCCACCCTTGTAGTTATCGCGAAAGAACGCCGCGGTGTGAAACACCGTATCGCAACCTTGCAGCGATGCTGCGAATGCGTCGACATCGGCCATGTCCCCGAGGACCAGTTCCACCCCCGGCAAATTGTTGAACTGCTGTTCGCCTTTGGCTCTTGAGCGGACCAGGGCTTTGACCGCGTAGCCATGAGCGACCAATTCACGCACCAGGTTGTTGCCCAGCAAGCCGGTTGCACCAGTAACAAATGCGCTGCGCATGGCTCAACCCTCACCCTGTTCGGCTAACGGCATCAACACCGCACTGTCGAAGAAGGCCTCTTCACGGATGGCCAGTCCGTCTCTGAAGGTGAAGTGTGCGGCGTAGTGCACGGTAATAGGGCGTCCAAGAGGTGGAATCACCCGGCCTGGCAACACCAAGGGTGCGGCGAAGGTGCCGGTCAGGACGGCAGTCAGCGCCAAACGATCATTACCGACGGCGAATGGGCTGAAGATTACTTGGGCATCGGGGAGCGCTTCGAACAATGCGTTCTCTCGTTTGCGCATGGCTTCGCGACCGGTTTGTATCCCCATGCTATCGATGTAGATAAAGTCTTCGCAAACCAGCGCAAGCATCGCCTCCACATCACGGCGATTGAAGGCACTGGCGGCGCGTTCTGCATAGTCGTTGGGGGCAGTAGTCATACAGTCCATTCCATTCGTTTTCGAGGGCTTGTAGATATACCTTTGAGGCATCCCCCGAAAAACAGCGACTACTGCATAATGGATTTGCACATATGCAGACCAGGGAGGATAGGACGCATGGCGTTGCAAGCAAATTGGGACGATCTTCGTCTGCTGTTGGCAGTCTCGCGGCGTGGCAGCTTCCTTCAAGCTGGCCAGTTGCTGGGGATTGCGGCGTCTACTGTGTCCCGCCGCTTGACCCAACTTGAGAGCGCCCTGGGCGAGCCACTCGTCGAGCGGGGCGTTGAAGGATGCTGGTTGACCTCGCGGGGCCAATCCCTCGTGGAAGTTGCCCTGGCGGCGGAGGCGGGCTTGAGGCGTCAAACCGTTGCGGGCATGTCCGGGCTACACACAGAGCTATTTGGCAGTGTCCTGGTCAGTGCAGGAGAGGGATTTTCGACTTGCGTGCTGGAGGCTGCGAGTCGCTTCACCTCACTTCACCCGCGTTGCTCGGTGGAGTTGATGGCAACAGCCGACTTTCACAAGATCGTCCGCGGCGTGGCAGACATTGCTGTACGCACAGCTCATCTGGGCGAACCGTCGCTGATTTACCGACCAATAGGCAGGCTCGCTTACGGTGTTTTCGCCGATGCAGGTTATCTGAAACGGTATCCAGGGGTGACTCCGGCCACTGCGGTCAATATTGCCTTGCTTCCTCCGCTGGACATGTTGCCTCAAATGCGTGCGGCAAAGGCCGCGGGCCTGGAACGCGCGCAGATCAGCATGAATTCGTTCGCGGTTCAGCTCGAATCGGTGCGGCGAGGAATGGGTGTGGCAGTACTGCCCCGTATTCTGGCAAAGGACCTGATCGAGTTGTTCCCGGATCTGCAACTTCCAGATATGGACGTCTATCTGGTGACCCGGCCTCAGGCATTGAAACAGGCTCATATCAAATGTTTTTTTGCCATCCTGGAGCAGGTGCTGCTCGAAGCCCTTTCCATAGCAAATGCGGAAGGTTAACTCTTCGGGGCGACCCGAAATGGGTGCATGGGGGCGCTAGCGAGAATCAATTCAGTTGGATTGGCTGTTGCACAAAAAATACGGCACACCTCTGGAACCATCTTGAGGGTGTTCAACTCGTACCGCGCTTTTTGCACCACAATGACACCAGAATGCCTGTGGCAATCGACACCAGTGGAATGCTTGAAGCAACGCCCAGTGTTGGAAACACCAACAGTATTTGCGAGTCGTTACCGCCGAGCATCATCGAAGCCCCAATCCCCATCAAAATACCCGCCAACAAATGAACGCCAGCCTTTGATGGGGTAAAGGCCTCGAAACGGAACATTTTCCTGTACAGGGTAAAACTCAGCATGCCTGCCAGCAACATAACAAACACCGCAATACGCCGGGCGCTGATTGCCATATCGGCTTGCCAGAACATCTGCGAAACATTGTAAAAGAACACACTAGGTGTCCATAACGGCTCGAACGTATAGAGCGCACTCGTCAACGCACCCAGCAGCATACTGGAGAAAACCAGGTGTTTATTACCATGTATGCCGACCAAAAATATCAGCACCAGCGCCACTACACCGATCAACAGCCAGTAATGGCGGCTGGAAATTTCCGGCATCAGAATGGTCTTCTGTTCGGGCATCATGCGCATGTAATACCAGAGCACGATCCCCAGGACCCAGCCGATCATTGTGAACAGTTTATTGAAATTGCCACAGGCAAACTTGGTCAGCGTGCCTACGCTGCAACCGTTGTTCAGCACCGATGCCACCCCGAACAACAAGCCTCCAGAAACCAGTAAAGGATAGGAAATATCAGGCGAGTACAGCGGCAGGCTGACCTCGGAGAAACGATAGAGCGGGGCCAGCATCAACCCGAACAATCCACACGATGTCAGTGCGACAAACAACGTCGGGCGCCCCGCCAGCAATTGTTCGCTCGCTTTGACCAGGCACATACCCATGCGCTGCGAAACCCAGCCAATCAGGAACGCTAATACCAACGCCATCAGTAAAGAGAAAACCATGTGCGTGCGCCACTGCTGATTTGGATGGGCCGGGCCTCACCAGGCATTAGCGTAGCTCTCGATCAGGCTGCCTGTGTATCTGACACAGCCTGACGGTCGCTTTGTATCATCCCCTGGTTTCGTAGAAGTTGAATGACTGTTCCTCGCCGATTTCTGCCTGCCACCATGAGGCGGCGGCGCCGGTGGCGCAAAACCGGCTCTTTGCAAATGAAACACTGACGAAACATGAGGGGCAGAAACGACCCAGGCTGTGTGAAAACGCACTGAATACGTCGAAAACTGAGCGTTACGGGCGTTGCCTGCGAAACCAGCAGACGGAAGCGCGAATTGCACTAGTCAAATCAAGTCGCTCGTAAATGCTGTTTGGGCCGCGCCAGCGGACCAAACAGTCGCTCACGGACGATCAAGTGTCTGGATTTACGCCCTGATCGCTTCAAGTAGTCCTGCAATGCCGAAGATGCGCATCATTCGTTTGAGGTTGTAGGCCAGCACATGCGGCCTCAAGATTTGATTTCATCATTTACCGGAATGACCGCTTTTGGCTGTGCTGCTTCTCGCATCCAGCACAGCACGAGCACCGCTAACCGGGCAGTTGGTTTGGTGTCCATAAAAATGCCCGGTAAATGGCCGTAATGCTGTTCAGTTAAGGAAATTGTAGGAGCGACATTCGCTTGACTGAACGGCATTGCGGTAAATGGCCGGGCATTTTCACTCCTTAAACCTTGGTAGCGGGGCTCAGTTTGCCGCTTCCGGTTGCGGCTCGGCGATCGCGCCAGTGCGGGCGATCACGGTCAGGATCGACAGCGCGGCGATTACCAACCCTGGTGAAGTTGCCAGCAGCACGCCAGTGGTGCCGGCACCGGCGGCGAGGATCTGGCCGGCGGCCAGGGGACCTGCCACCGAACCGAGCCGGCCGATGGCCACGGCAGCGCCGACACCGGTGGCGCGCACCGACGTCGGGTAGGAAGGGGGCGCCAGTGCATACAGCACAAGCTGTGCGGCCATGACGAACAGCCCGACGGCAAACCCGGCGATTGCCATCGGCACGATACCCACTGACAGGCCGACCCCGGCCAGCGCCGCCAATACCCCGGCGTACACGAACAGGACCACTTTCAAACCGTTGCAGCGGTCCAGCATCACCCCGCCGAGCAGCGAACCAATGGCGCCGCCTATGTTGAACAGCATCTGTACCATGCCTGCCTGGGGCTTGGTGAAACCCTGTTCCAGCAGCAGCGAGGGCAGCCAGTTGAGCAGCATGTACATCACGGTCAGGGTGAAAAAGTAGCTCAACCACAAGGCCAGTGTGCTGCGTGCGCGTCCTTCGCCGAACAGCGCCTGGGCGGTGGACGACCGTGGGCTGGTGGTGGTGACGTGTTGCTGGTGGAACGCAGTGGATTCGGGCAGCAGCAGGGCCATCAGCGGCACCACCAGCAAGGGTGTCAGACCGCCGATGATAAAGGTGGTTTGCCAGTGTTCACTGGAAAACATCGCCACCACTGCCGCCAGCGCGCCACCCAAGGGCACGCCGCAGTACATGACGCTGATGGCGGTGCCGCGATGGCGCTCGCTCACGGCCTCGGCACACAGGGCAATCAGGTTGGGCAGGGCGGCACCCAGACCCAGGCCGGTCATGAAGCGCACCAGCAGCAGGCTGGAATAGCTCTCGACATAGGCGGTGCAGAGCGAGAAGACACCGAACAGCAGCACGGCGCCGACGAGGATTTTCTTGCGGCCGATACGATCGGCCACCCAGCCGCCAAAAAACGCGCCAGGCAGCAGGCCAATGATCCCGGCGCTGAATACCCAGCCCATCATCTTCGGGTCCAGGGCAAAGCTCTGGCGCAATCCTGTGGCAGCGGTGCCGGCAGCCTGCAGATCGAACCCCTCGATCAGCGCAACGATAAAGCACAAAGCGATTGTCAGCGTCGAGCGACGCGATGGACTGTCCATGGGTGAACCTCATTGTTGTTTTTGTTATGCAGTCGAGCCCTCCGTGCGTTGGGTGCGCCGGCAGTGACTGCTGGTGATTAAGATAACAAAGATAACTAAAAAAAGAATGACGTCATAAAATTCACGCAAACATAAAATAAAGCTTTAAAAAACATACTGTTATGGTTAGGTCATAGATAGATAGAAAAAATAGATAATAATATTAATGTTCGATTATCGGTCATCTGCAATTGACGACGACCCTTGGCTGTTTCCATTCTCTGTTCGTGAAGCCGGCACTCCCGTGCGGGTCCGACACCCACAAACAACAATAAAAAATGGATTTCGAACATGCCCAAACGCCCCATGAACACCAGTTCCGTAGCGTCGCTCCCCTGTATTTGCAGTGTCCATCCAGGATGGATCGTGGCGCTGGTTGGTGTCAGCGTTCTGCCCTCTCAGCTGTGGGCCGAGGGGTTAATCGAGGACAGTCACGCAAACTTGACCCTGCGCAATTACTACATTGACCGTGAATACCAGGACGGCGGCGCCAAGACTGCCGCGCGGGAATGGGCTCAGGGTTTCATCATGGGCATGGAGTCGGGGTTTACCGAAGGAACTGTGGGCTTTGGTCTGGACGTGCGGGGGCTGCTGGGGGTCAAGCTCGACTCCGCTCCGGATCGCAGCGGCACTGAACTGTTGCCGGTGTCGGCAAGTGACAAGCGCGCAGCGGATGACTATTCGCGGCTGGCTCCGACGGCCAAGCTGCGGTTTGCCCAGACAACGATCAAGAGCGGCGATGTCTCGATCTTCCTGCCGTTTGCCTTTGCCAGCCCGTCGCGACTGCTGCCACAGACCTTTCGCGGCACCACGCTCAGTTCCAGGGATATCAATGGCCTGACCCTGAACACCGGTTACATCGATCGCATCAACAAGCGCGATTCCACGGACTATCAGGCCATGACCATCGCCTCGCCGAACCGGCGTTTCAACGGCTCTGCCACCACCTCACACTTGGCCTATCTGGGGGGTGATTACCAGGTCAGCAAGGACCTGAGCCTGCGCGCCTACCATGCCGAGGTGACCGACCTGTACCAACAGGACACCCTGGCATTGCTGCATAACCTGCCGCTCGGCGAAGGTGTGTTCACCAGCGACCTGCGCAGTTTTTTCAGCCGCGAGGATGGCAGCGCCAAGGCGGGTGAGGTGGACAACCGCAACCTCTCGGCATTGTTCGGCTACCGCTACGGCGGGCACTGGGTGAGCCTTGGCTACATGCACTCCAGTGGCGACACGGCGACGCCGTACATCTCTGGCACCGAGTTGATGGGCATGAGCGAACTGACCATGAGTTCGGACTTTCTCAATGCCAGGGAGCGCACCTGGCAGGCCATCTACGACTATGACTTCGTCGCCTCCGGCATACCTGGGCTAAAGGGGCGCCTGCGTTATGTGCGCGGCGACAATATCGAGTTGGCCGCCTTCAATGCCGATGACCGCAAGGAACGCGAGTTTCAGATGGAACTGGGTTATGTGATTCAGAGCGGCCCGCTGAAAAACGTCGGTCTGTTGGCGCGCAAGTCGATCTATCGCAATGACTTCCCGGCCGGTACGGCATTCCGCGATGAAAACCAGACCCGCTTCCTGGTGCTCTATACCTTGCCGATCTGGTAATCCCGGGTCCTTCGATATTCCCCGCCGGCCGCCCCTTCTGGAGCGTGCCGGCAGCGTGCGTTCAGTCCTGATAAACCTTTCTCAGCAAGCGCAGCAGCTCCTCGCGTTCTTCGCCGGTCAGCGTTGAAGTGGAGTCGAAATCGCTTTGCGCGGCGATCTGCTTGAGCTCCTTGAGCAAGGTTTGGCCGGTCTTGCTCAGGAAGATTCCATAAGAGCGTTTGTCCGGCTTGCAGCGCACCCGCACCGCCAGCGCGCGGCTTTCCAGTTTATTGAGCAGCGGCACCACCTGCGGCGGTTCGATGGCCAGGGCCCGGGCCAGGTCGGCCTGCATCAGCCCTGGATTCTGGTCGATGATCGCCAGGGCCGAGAACTGCGCGGGGCGCAGGTCGTGGGCTGACAGGCGGCCAATCAGGTTCTGGAACAGTTTGAGTTGGGCGCGCCGCATCGCGTAGCCGATCAGGTCATCCAGTGCCGAATCCAGCGGTGCCTGCATCTCGGCGGTGGCGGACGGGGACTCGCTCTGGTCGGCGAGGGGAGAAGGCTTGGCCATTGCGGGTGAATCCTGAAGAGGTGGCGGTTAACAAGAGTATCTAGTTTGCCGGGGTTGGCCGCTGATAGCTATGCCTGCCGTTCATGGTGGTTGGTTCGGAGGAGATTTCCAGCTGGATAAAAAATGGTTAATTCAATTAATAGTTAATTGACATAACTATATGACTCCTTTAATTTCCAGTCATCTTCAAGTCAAGAACAAGAGAGAAACGCCATGAGCAACTACGAAGGTCGCTGGACAACCGTCAAGGTCGAGATCGAAGAAGGCATCGCCTGGGTCATTCTCAATCGCCCGGAAAAACGCAACGCCATGAGCCCGACACTCAACCGGGAAATGATCGATGTGCTGGAAACCCTGGAGCAGGATCCGGCGGCCGGCGTGTTGGTGCTGACCGGTGCCGGCGAAGCCTGGACCGCGGGCATGGACCTCAAGGAATACTTCCGCGAAGTGGACGCGGGCCCGGAGATCCTCCAGGAAAAAATCCGCCGTGAAGCCTCGCAATGGCAATGGAAACTGCTGCGCATGTACACCAAGCCGACCATCGCCATGGTCAACGGCTGGTGTTTCGGTGGAGGCTTCAGCCCGCTGGTGGCCTGTGACCTGGCGATCTGCGCCGACGAAGCGACCTTCGGCCTCTCGGAAATCAACTGGGGCATCCCGCCGGGCAATCTGGTGAGCAAAGCCATGGCCGACACCGTGGGCCATCGTCAGTCGCTGTACTACATCATGACTGGCAAGACCTTCGGTGGGCAGAAAGCCGCCGAGATGGGCCTGGTCAACGAAAGCGTACCCCTGGCGCAACTGCGTGAAGTCACAGTGGACCTGGCGCGCAACCTGCTGGAGAAAAACCCGGTGGTGCTGCGTGCGGCCAAACATGGCTTCAAGCGCTGCCGCGAGCTGACCTGGGAGCAGAACGAGGACTACCTGTACGCCAAGCTGGATCAGTCGCGCCTGCTCGACACCGAAGGTGGCCGCGAGCAGGGCATGAAGCAATTCCTCGACGACAAGAGCATCAAGCCCGGTCTGCAGGCCTACAAACGCTGAGACTGATAGCCGGATGCATGTCCGCCCCGGCGCTCTGCATCGCTCGAATGTATTCCCGATAAAGACAATAAAGAGGAATCACCATGCTGGACGTGCCCCTGTTGATTGGCGGCCAGTCGCTCCCTGCCCGCGACGGTCGAACCTTCGAACGTCGCAACCCGGTGACCGGTGAAGTGGTATCGCGGGTTGCCGCCGCCACACTGGAAGATGCCGATGCCGCGGTGGCGGCGGCCCAGGCAGCGTTTCCCGCCTGGGCCGCCCTGGCGCCCAATGAACGTCGTACCCGTTTGCTCAAGGCGGCCGAGCAGTTGCAGGCGCGCAGCAATGAGTTCATTGCCGCGGCCGGCGAAACCGGGGCCATGGCCAACTGGTACGGATTCAACGTGCGGCTGGCGGCCAACATGTTGCGTGAAGCAGCATCGATGACCACCCAGATCAATGGCGAAGTCATTCCCTCGGATGTGCCGGGCAGTTTTGCCATGGCTCTGCGTCAACCCTGCGGTGTGGTGCTGGGTATCGCCCCGTGGAATGCCCCGGTGATTCTCGCCACCCGCGCCATCGCTATGCCGCTGGCATGCGGCAATACCGTGGTGCTCAAGGCCTCCGAGTTAAGCCCGGCGGTGCACCGCCTGATCGGCCAGGTCTTGCAGGATGCCGGGGTAGGTGATGGCGTGGTCAACGTCATCAGTAATGCCCCGGCGGATGCCGCGGCGATTGTCGAGCGGCTGATCGCCAACCCGGCGGTGCGGCGGGTCAACTTCACAGGTTCGACCCGTGTCGGGCGCATCGTCGGCGAACTCTCGGCGCGCCACCTCAAGCCGGCCTTGCTGGAGTTGGGTGGCAAGGCGCCGTTGCTGGTGCTTGATGATGCCGACCTGGATGCGGCGGTGGAGGCAGCCGCTTTCGGCGCGTACTTCAATCAGGGACAGATCTGCATGTCCACCGAACGGTTGATCGTCGATGGGAAGGTCGCCGACGCCTTTGTCGCCAAGCTGGCGGCCAAGGTCTCGACCCTGCGCGCCGGTGATCCCGCGCTGGCGGATTCTGTGCTCGGTTCGCTGGTGGATACCAGTGCCGGAGTGCGCATCAAAGGGTTGATCGACGATGCCCTGGCCAAGGGCGCGCGGCTAGTGGTTGGCGGACAGCTGGACGGCAGCATTTTACAGCCGACCCTGCTCGATGGTGTCAACGAGACCATGCGTCTGTACCGTGAGGAGTCCTTTGGCCCGGTGGCGGTGTTGTTGCGCGGGGAGGGCGATGAAGCGCTGCTGCGTCTGGCCAACGACTCCGAGTTCGGTTTGTCGGCGGCGATTTTCAGCCGTAACACCGGGCGCGCCCTGGCGCTGGCCCAACGGATCGAGTCGGGTA
This sequence comes from Pseudomonas sp. IT-P253, assembly GCF_949768125.1. Taxonomy (NCBI): domain Bacteria; kingdom Pseudomonadati; phylum Pseudomonadota; class Gammaproteobacteria; order Pseudomonadales; family Pseudomonadaceae; genus Pseudomonas; species Pseudomonas sp. IT-P253. The sequence continues at coordinate 121,125 of NZ_CATKPT010000077.1, forward strand.
TCTGCCATATCAATGGCCCGACCGTGCACGACGAAGCGCAAATGCCCTTCGGCGGGGTCAAGTCCAGCGGCTACGGCAGCTTTGGCGGCAAGGCGTCCATCGAGCATTTCACCCAGTTGCGCTGGGTCACCCTGCAGCATGGACCGCGGCATTACCCGATCTGAACGGCAGAAATAACAATAAAAAGGCTGCCGCCACCACCATGCCCATTCGTGCGGCTTGGTGGTAGCGTGCCTTGATGGAGAACAAGCACGTGAGTTCCGAATTCAGATCGCAACCCCACACCGAGGCCAGTGCGCCGCGCTACCGTCACGTGTCCGTCGGTCGCGCAGCGGTCGAGGTGACAGAGCAGCAGGGCGCGTTGCACATGCGTTCCCTGGAGCCATTGGCCGACTATCCGCCGCGACTGCTTGACCGTCTGGTGCATTGGGCTCGGGTGCGTCCCGAGCAGACTTTTATCGCCGCCCGCCAAGCCGACGGTGACTGGCGCCGGATCAGTTACGCCCAGATGCTCGACAGTGTCCGGGCCATCGCCCAAAGCCTGTTGAGCTACGGCCTGTCGGCGGACAAACCGCTGGTGCTGCTCTCGGGCAATGACATCGAGCATTTGCAGCTCGCCTTCGGCGCCCTGTATGCGGGCATTCCTTACTGCCCGGTGTCGCCGGCCTATTCGCTGTTGTCCCAGGATTTCGCCAAGCTGCGTCACGTCTGCGACCTGCTGCAGCCTGGCCTGGTGTTTGTCAGTGATGCCGCGGCCTACCGGCGTGCCATCGAGGCGGTGCTGCCGGCTGAAACGCCCATGATTACCGTCCGGGGGGGAATTGCGGGACGCCGCCAGGTCAGCTTCGCCAGCCTGTTTGAGCAGCCGGGCGGTGCCGAGGCCGAAGCCGCGTTTGCCAGCACGGGGCCGGACAGCATCGCCAAGTTCCTGTTCACCTCCGGTTCGACCAAACTGCCCAAGGCGGTGATCACCACCCAACGCATGCTGTGCTCTAACCAACAAATGCTGTTGCAGACGTTTCCGGTGTTCGGCGAAGAACCGCCGGTACTGGTGGACTGGCTGCCGTGGAACCACACTTTCGGCGGCAGCCACAACGTCGGCATCGTGCTCTACAACGGTGGCAGCTTTTACCTGGACGACGGCAAGCCCACGGCGCAGGGTTTCGCGCAGACCCTGCGTAACCTCAAGGAAGTGTCGCCCACCGCCTATCTGACCGTGCCCAAGGGCTGGGAAGAGCTGGTCTCGGCACTGGAGCAGGACGCGGAGCTGCGGGAGATCTTTTTCAAACGCATCAGCCTGTTCTTCTTTGCCGCCGCCGGTCTGTCGCAAAGTGTCTGGGACCGGCTCGACCGTGTCGCCGAACAGCACTGCGGTGAGCGTGTCCGCATGATGGCCGGGCTCGGCATGACCGAGGCTTCACCGTCCTGCACCTTCACCACCGGGCCGTTGTCCATGGCCGGTTATGTCGGCCTGCCGGCGCCTGGTTGTGAGGTGCGTCTGGTGCCGGTGGACGGAAAACTGGAAGGGCGCTTTCGTGGGCCGCACATCATGCCCGGCTACTGGCGGTCACCGCAGCAGACCCTCGAAGCGTTCGACCCGCAGGGCTTCTACTGTTCCGGTGATGCGCTCAAGCTCGCCGACCCGCGCGATCCGCAATTGGGGCTGATGTTCGATGGGCGCATCGCCGAAGATTTCAAGTTGTCATCCGGGGTGTTTGTCAGTGTCGGGCCGTTGCGCAGCCGCGCGGTGCTCGAAGGTTCGCCCTATGTTCAAGACTTGGTGGTGACCGCGCCGGATCGTGAATGCCTGGGCGCGCTGGTCTTTGCGCGGATGTTTGAGTGTCGACGGCTCTCAGGGCTTGCCGCCAGTTCCAGTGACACCGAGGTGTTGGCCAGCGCGCCGGTGCGCGAGTGGTTCGCCGGCTGGTTGCAGCGACTCAATCGCGAGGCCACGGGCAATGCCAGTCGCCTGGAGTGGATTGCCTTGCTCGATGAGCCGGCGTCCATCGACCGGGGGGAAATCACCGACAAGGGCTCGATCAATCAGCGTGCGGTATTGCAGTGGCGTGCGGAGCAGGTCGAGGCGCTGTATCGCGGGCTCGATCCGGCCATCCTGCGCGCCGGGGCGAAGTCGTGAGCGCAGGCGGGCAGTACTCGGCCTTTGCCGATGCGGCAATTTTCGATGCGGTGCGAACGCCGTGGGTGGATCTCGGTGGGGCATTGGCCGAGGTTTCGCCGATCGACCTGGGCATCAAGGTCGGGCGCGAAGTGCTGGCTCGCGCGGGAGTCGATCCGCTGGCAGTCGACAGCGTGCTGGCGGGTTCCATGGCCCAGGCCAGCTTCGATGCCTACCTGCTGCCACGGCACATCGGCCTCTACAGCGGCGTGGCGCAATCGGTTCCGGCACTGGGGGTGCAGCGCATCTGCGCTACCGGTTTCGAACTGCTGCGCCAGGCCGCCAGGCAACTGGGTGACGGCGTGCAATTGGCGCTGTGCGTGGCCGCCGAATCGATGTCGCGCAATCCGATTGCGGCCTATACCCATCGAGGTGGCTTCCGCCTTGGCACAGAAGTGCAGTTCAAGGATTTTCTCTGGGAGGCGTTGTACGACCCGGCTCCCGGGGTGGACATGATCACCACCGCCGACAACCTGGCGCGGCGTTATGGGCTGAGTCGCGAAGCGGTGGACGCCTACGCCTGCACCAGCCACCAGAGGGCGTTTGCGGCACAACAATCGGGCTGGCTGGCACCCGAGATCGTTGCCGTGGGGCATCAGGTGTTTGAGCTGGAAGGCTATCAGCCACGCGGCATCCGCCTGTCACGCGGTGCCGACACGGTGAGTGAAGACAGCCACCCACGGCCCGGAGAGATCGCGGCTTTGGCCCGGTTGCGCACCGTGCACGAAGGCGGGGTGCAAACCGCCGGCAACAGTTGTGCGGTGGTCGATGGCGCGGCAGCGGCCCTGGTCGGGCGCGCTTCGGCCTGTCGGGATACACCGTTGGCCTTGCTGCGGGCCTGCGCGGTGATCGGGGTGGCGCCGGAGTTTATGGGCATCGGTCCGGCACCGGCGATTCGCCTGCTGTTGCAGCGCAGCGGCTTGAACCTGGAGCAGATCGACCGCTTTGAAATCAATGAAGCCCAGGCCGCCCAAGTCCTGGCGGTGGCACAGGAGCTGGAACTGGACCGTTCGCGCCTGAACGTCCAGGGTGGTTCACTGGCGCTCGGACATCCCTTGGCCGCCAGTGGCTTGCGTCTGGTGTTGACCCTGGCGCGACAACTGCGTGAGCACAATCTGCGTTACGGGGTCGCCGCGGCCTGTGTTGGCGGCGGGCAAGGCATGGCGCTATTGATCGAAAACCCGGCCTGGCTCGCCTGAGATTTCGTCGGCTGATGGGCAAGCTGTGTTTTCTGCCAATGAAAATCCACCAGAAGTGGTCAGCGGTTCTGGTAAGTCCCATCGTTCATACGAATAAAGTCACCGGTTGCATTTCAAGCAACAACTGGATCCTCCCGTCATCGTTGTTTCCTCTCGGCAACGACGACACCAAGGTGCTGACCCAGGCGGCTATCGATGGCCAAGGAATAGCCTTGTGCGGACTGGCCCTGGTGGCAAGCCACCTGGCGGCCGGACGCCTGGTCCGGCCTTTCTCGCACACGCTTGAAACAGACTTGGCGTCAGCGGATTTTTTTGGGGAGGGGGCAGCAAGTTCTGGACGTCGTTTTCAGACATCCCTCAAGCCTGTGTCATGCCGGGAACAGGTCCAGTGTGCGCTCAACCTCTTCGACGTCGATTTTGAAGCCATCGCCCTCTGGCGTTCCGACCACAAAGCCAAAATTCTGGTGATCGCGATCCGTCAGGTACTTGTAGTAGCTGACGAAACGGTTCGGTGGCTGCAGTGTCAGCAACGAACCACCCGGCTGGAGTACATTGATGCCGTGTACGAGCTGGCTTCCTTCGACCCCTATCACGGTTCGCGCCCCGGCACAGGTCGCCACTATGGTCGGGACATCGGATTTCGAAGCGTCGATGATGCGAAATCCCCGGCTCTGACGCAGATGTTCCGCGAGCTCAAGTTCATTGCGCATAAAGCGCACTTCACCGCCGCTCCCCCGGAGAATGAACACGCCAGGGTGAGTGTCATAGCTCACGTGTGACAGTAGTTTTTCACCCATGCCACGGAAACGTGAATATCGGCTTCGGTTGTTACTCAAATCGTCGAAAATCACCAGCTCACGAAAAAACGCACTGTGCGAGCGGACCGGTTTCATACCCAGCCAGTCCTCATAGGCGGGGCCTTGGGGAAACAGGGGAAACCGGGTGGATGGCGCGGTAGTCACCGGGACGCCTTCGTTGCAGGCCAATGGATAGGTCACGCAGTCTTCCATCAACCAGGTACCGAACCATGTATTGCCGTTTTGCGTGCAGTAGACGGCTGCGCGATCGAATTCGTGTTCCACGGAAATTCGCGGAAACCTACTCGGTTTGAGAGACACCCAGAGACTGGCATTGTCCTTGTAGAGCGCTCCATCGATCAGCCAGACATCCTTGATCAAGTAGCCACGTGTCGGGCCTTGTTCGACGCTGCCCAGCCCATTCATGGTGCGAGCGGGGTGCTCAAAAGGATAAAAACGCTTTGCCTCCCATCCTGTCACGCGTTCCAGTTGATTGGGCAGGAAGAACGCCGACGGAGCATGCGATGTCTCGCCCGGTGCAATATCCCAGCTTTTCACCGCGACGCTTTTTAATTCGATATCCGCCTTTCGGGCGAGTCTTTTTCTTGCAATATGTTTGTAGGCGGCCAGGGTCCATTTTTTTCGATTACCCGCAGTCGACGTGCGTATTTCCGAGACATCGCTTTCCATAAAGAGTCCTCCCTGCGGGATAGGGTCAATAGTCAGGCGTGAAGCGCGGTATTTAATTCAGTCCTGGAAATTGCTCAGCTGGATGAAATCCTTTCCACAATGGGCAGGGTCTGCAAATTGGTGTAGCGACTGCGCAAGGTTTCGAGAAATTGTTCGCCCGAGCTTTTGGCGCAATAGAGATAAATTTTGTGCAGTCCGCCAAATACCATTTCATGGTAACGGTTGGCGACTTCCTCATCGCTTGGCCCGTCCGGCAAGCCAAGGTGGAGAGTCAATTTCTTTCCTTCGACGGCGAATAGCGGCGTGGCCCAGAGGAATTTGGCTGTGCCCGTCTTGGGCAGCCGGACAAACATGTAAGCGTGGTTTCCCAAGGAAGCGATATCACCGCCACGCCTTCTTTTCCATTTCAGGAGGCCGTCATCCGGCCGTGCCAGGCAAAGACCGATGTCGTAATAATCGAAACCGTTATCTATTGCCCATTCAAGTGCCATGAATGTGGTGATCGAGTTGACTTCGCGCAATCGCTTGGCATCTGAAAAAACCGCCTCGCAATATCCGAAACGCAGCGTGCTCCAGTAGCGCTTTCCGCCCCGTGTTATGACACAGCCAAGGTGGCAGGCAACAACCTCGTCCCCGAGCATTATCAGGTCGAGCCGACCGACAGTCTTGGCTATCCTCAACACCTCCTGCGTGGCAACTTGCGCAGCGTGGATGCCTTGCCTTGCCGTGGCATAAGGGCGAAGCATTTCCCTGTCTGCCTTTTCGATTTCCTCATCCAGCAGGGTCTGACGCATTCGGTAGCGCGGTCGGTTCTTGCGAATACTTCGACGCAATTCGCTATCGTATTTTGCGGTGATGTCCTCGATGGATCGCCCCAGCGGTACGACGGCGCTCAGATAGATGGGTACAGACAAGGCCCCTGAGCTCGGCGCTTCACTGATCACTACCACATGATTGGACGTGGCAGGTTCCGGTTCGCCGTCGACCATGGGGGAATCCTCAGGGGATTTTCCCCCTATGAGCAGCTTGGCCATCTCCCGCTGCTTTTTCCTTCCGATATAGAGGAATTCGTAAGGACTTTCCTTCTGCAATTTGAATCTGGCAATTTCCCAGCGCCAGAAACATGCACGTCCAAGGATATCTCTGGACCAGGTTGCAGCGTTTCGTATCTCATACCGTATTGAAGGAGATATAAGATTTCGGATAACTGCTGCGAAACGCTCTTTCATATTTTTTGTCATCCATTGAGTTCTCCTGGTAGACCAGGAAGAGAACAAGGCGCAATGTCAACAAGCGTGTTTAACCCTTGCTGTGGAAGACCTGTTTGATGAGGTTGTGTTCAGAAACTCCGTAATGAGTAAAGGTGCAAGGTTGAGACTTTGCAAGGGATATTCAGGGGGGGCGCCAGTTGTATATTTTATGACACAAAATTCCCTGCTCTGGACCGAGAGTCATGAGCGCGATGTGTCTCCCTTTCAGAGACGCGCCTGTTCGCCCGGATTCAACTGGCATCATGGGTTATCGCCCATGAACTAGACTCTTTCGGACCTCAACAGCCTCCTTCCGGAGACCTGAAATGGCCGATCCTCCAGACCTTGAAGACTTGCAACGACGCCTTGACGAGGGGTTGAAGGCCTTTATCGACGCAGACGAAAAAAGTATCGAGGACGATGAATCGGGTCGCAGGATCATCGAAAGCTATCTTGCCGACTTCCGTGACAACAACCCCAAACGGGCCGAGAAAACAAGACAGTCTGCGCTGGAGGCACAACGGTACATCACCAGCTTCCCGGAGAAGCGGGGGGCGTTTGCGAGCAAGGTAAACATGGTACACATGAAGATGGAGCAGGCAATTACCGCCCTCCTGATCCGAGGGTTTGAGGTTCAGCAGGAGCCCTTCAATGTTCCGCCGGTCGATGCGGGTGATGCCGTAGAGCATGATCCGACGTCGAGCGCGTTAAAAGCGTTCAAAAAACTGAGCGATGACACCAGACAAGCCCAGGAAAACCTCGAGCGATATAAGGCTGAAGCTTTTCCACGGGCTGCCGAAATCGGCAATCTGGTCATTCGGGTGCAATGTCTGGCCACGATCGCATTGCTGATGCGGCGTTCTACGTTTCAAACATTCTCAAGGGATAAGCTCGATGTCAGTTGGGAGGAGATTGGTCGTCGTATCTCTGAAGCGCTGAAGGGGGCACCCAAGGACCTTCCGGTGGCGAAAGCCCTGGATGTCGCCGGCAAGATCGCCATCGAGATTGTAAAAGTCGTCATCGAAGAAAAATTGCCGGTTTCCACCGTGCACCACATTTTTACCAGACTGGCGCAGATACTCGGTGTCCGTAAGGCCGATACAAAGCCTGGAGGGACGGACGACATGCTAAAGCTGCTCGAACAACTCGAAAAAGAAAACGATCTGCTGGATCAATTGGACAGGACCTACAATCAAGCGATGGACGAGATCCTTTGACTGTCACCGCTTAAAACGCCGGAACAGTGACGTCCTGGCGACACGCTCGACTTCGCTGATTGAAGGAGGGCGATAGCAAGCCGTTCGATCAAGGACGTTTCAACACGCTGTCACCCATTCGCGAAGGAGGTTCGCAATGAAGCTCAGACACTCACTTGCAGTCCTGATGACCGCTGCAAGCCTCTTCGGCTGTACCACGTCATCAGACCATGGAGTGTCCGTTACTCTGGTTGCGACTCGGCAGAACACTGGTCAGATCGGCAATGTAACGTTGACAAGCTGGGACAAAAAAACCGGATTCAATTTCTTCATCAGTGGTGCTCCAAGCGGAGTCTCTCTGCCGTTGCGCCTCTACACCTACATCAATAAAGGCAGCTGCCAGCAACCTGGACCTGTCGCCTTTGCAATGAATGATCAGGTCAACACCGAGCGACAACCCATACGCGGCTGGTCTTTTACACGAGGCGCACCGGTCGAACTGCCCGTTCTGCTCTCCGGTGAGTACTCCGTCGTTGTGCGAACCGCACCGGACAGTGGCAGCGTCGATATTTTTTGCGGAGATATCAAGCAAGGAAGCGCAGTGAAATAGCCACGGCCATTTCAACCCGCCCCTGGCAAACGCAGCCGAATGCGCGAGGTCCGATAAACAGGTCCCGGTGACAGGTGCGACACCGTCTAATCTAAATAGCGCACCATCACAAACATGCCGCTAGCCTCTTGATACAGGGGAAATGGGATGGCCGGAAAAACAGCGCGCCACTGCTTGTTCTGGGTCCTACCCTGCCTGTTCGCCATCAACCTCGTGCTGACAGCAGGGTGTGCAGGCAAAAATGCCCGGGCCCGCTATTCGGCCTCGAACAACGGCTCAAGCTGCTATGCAAAAGCGGTTCCCGCTGCCGGCGAGGGCGGCCTGGCTTGGGGGCCCACCTTGGACATGGCTCGCAAAAAATCCCTGGATAATTGCATGCGCTATGCCGGCCGTTCCGGTGGGACGCCGAATACTTGCCAAGTGGTGTTGTCGGAGTGCAGGCATTGATTGAGCGGCAGTGAAGGGCATTATAGAGGTAATGTCCGTGGTTTGTTTCGTTCGAGAATCAGTCAAGCTTGTCGTGAGCTTTTGATGGAATCTCATTCGGTTAACTCGGTTGATAGTGAGCGCCGAATGTATCTTCAAGAAGTGAATGCTCTGCATTTCCGTGCCAGAAGCAGTGTCCATAATTGACCATTGTCATAACGAAATACAATTTATGGCTGTGAGATTGAGTGCGGCTGAGCTGTATTTCTGTATCTTGTGTCGGCAAAAAACAATCAGTGCTGCACTGATTAACGAATTATTGGGGAGCGTTCTGACGAAGAAGGATGCTCCAGGCTGATGATTTCGTTTCTTCCCAGGATGGATGTCTACCCAATGCTCAAGTTCAATGCTCATCTCGGTTTCCAATTCAATGAGTTGCCTTTTCTGCAGCGGATCGAAGCTGCCGCCGCCGCTGGTTTTCGGGCGGTGGAGTTCCCGTCCCCCTATGAATTCGACGCGAGTCGACTGGCGGATCACTTGGCTCAATACGGTCTGCCGTTGATTCAGTTCGCCGCGCCGGCTGGTGTTACCAAAGGCATTGCTGCCTTGCAGGGCAAGGAAGCAGAGTTCCGCGACGGGTTGCTCCAGGCCACCCGCTATGCAAAGGCGCTGGGGTGTTCGGATGTCCACATCATGTCTGGAATTACGACGCAGGATGAGGCAGCGCTTATCTTCGAGGGTAACCTTGAATATGCAGTCAAGTACTTCGAAGATCAGGGTTTGCGGCCGCTTATCGAAGTGATCAGTTCGCAGGAGATGCCGGGCTATTACATGTCTGACTTCAGTAAGGCGCAGCAGGTGCTGGAGACCTTCCCGAGTGTTGGTCTGATTCTCGATCTTTACCATGCGCAGCTTCTGACCGGCGACGCAGCAGATGTCCTGGAGCGGTTTTATGACAGAACCGTCCATGTGCAAATTGCCGACTGCCCGGGTCGTCACGAACCCGGAACGGGGAACATCGATTTCGCTGCGTTGTTCGCGGTGCTGGAGCAGCGTGGCTACTCAGGGTGGATCGGGTGTGAGTACCGTCCTTCCGGTACAACTGTTGCGAGCCTTGACTGGATAAAGCAGGTGAGTGCTTAGCGCTTACGACGCGCGAACACCGCCATAAGGATCTATCCGGAGCGATATGTGCCACGCAGTTAAGCCGCTGAACGTCATTGGGTTTATCTGCGTGGTTTCCACGCTGATCCGCACTTTCCTTCACCATCTGCATCTGTAATGCACCCAGCCTCCGGCTCACAATGACGGCACGATCCGCAGTTCTGTAGCGGCTGCATCGCAACCTCATACGTTAGGAGGCCCCAATGGGCAAGATGGCTATTTTTCTCGGTGGATTCCTGCTGTTAACCATTTTGATTGGTGCGCTTGCCACGATCTCTCCCGTGTGAAGAAGGCTTGATCAAGGGCGCTTCAAGACACTTTCCCCCGCATGCCCGCCATGCGCCAAACCGGTCGGCGATCCAGCTTGAAAGCGGAATGAAGATCGCCACCGCGAGAATGTAGGCGGTGATCCCCACGTTCATGTCGACCGGTGTAATCGCGAACGCTGTTGCCATGGCTGGCAACGCCGTCGCGATGACCGTGGCGTCGAGGTTTTCCATAAAAAAGGTCACCGCGACAACCAGCGCGATCAGGCGGGTTTTCACGCTGAGACCCGCCTCGGCGGCGACACTTGAATCTGGCGTGGTGGGAGAGGCTTCACCGGTGTGATCCTTTTCCAGGCGTTTTAGACAGACGACTTCGCCCTTTGTTTTGCCATCCTGGGTTCACTCGCAGAAGGGTGAAACTCACCAAAGCTTCCCTGTGTCATCGACATTCTCCTGCCGCTCGCCATCGGTAGCGGCGAACAATTAGGAGTCGATATCTGACACGCCTTGATGATCCCTGACGCCGACAATCGGATGAGTTTCTGACAACAGTGAAGCGGCGCGGAGATCAACGATGGCTATCAGTGGTTTTGACGTGTTCAAGAGTGGGATCGGGCACCCAGCGCGATGCGCGACATGCTGCAACTGAGCGAATCTGGCCGGCTACAACCGCCGGTATTGCGCATAGGTTTCTGGTTGATGGAAGCCTTCGATTTGTTTGCCCTGGCTAACGCGCTGGAGCCCTTGCGCCTCGCCAATCAGTTGGCGGGGCGCAGTGTTTGCCAGTGGCAAATTCTCAGCCTGGAGGGCCAGCCACTGCACGCCAGCAATGGCATCGCTACGGCGACTGCGCGACTGGATCAGGCGCAAATGCTTGATGTGTTAATCCTCTGCGGGGGCGAGAACCTGCCTACAGGCTCGGATCATCCAGGCGTTCGACAGCAGCTGCGTTACTGGGCCACGCAGCCGGTCAGCCTCGGTGCTTTGGGCAAGGCCGGTTGGCTACTGGCGCAGGTGGGCGCTCTGGATGGTTTTCGCTGCAGCCTGCCGGAGCCCGACCCTTCAATGGCATTTGCTGCCTTCAGCGAGTTGACACCGGTGGCGGCACCGTTCTGCGTCGATCGCCAACGCCTGACCTGCGTCGGCCCGCAGGCCGTTCAGGGGTTGATGCACGAACTGTTGGCCCGGACCCACGGCCGAGGCCTGATCCTGCGCATGGAAAAACATGCAGCGCGTCAGGCCCGGCCGCTACTGCCCATGCCTAACACCCCGGCCAAACTTCAAGCGACATTGGCATTAATGAATGAGCACCTGGATCGAATGCTGGGTATCGACGAATTAGCCCACGACATGGGCATTTCGCGGCGGCATCTGGAGCGCCTGTTCAAACGCAGTCTGGGGTGTTCGCCCTCAAGGCATTATCTGGACTTGCGTCTACAACAGGCGCGTCAGTTGTTGAGGGCCGGCGAACAGCCCCTGTCGGATGTCGCTCGCGAGTGCGGATTCGTCTCGCTGCAACATTTCTTCCGCTGCTATCGTCAGTACTTCGGCGCGCATCCTCGTGACCATGTGGGAGCGAACTCGCCCGCAATGGCGGCGAGTCAGCCGACATCAATGCTGAAATAAAACTACTCCCCCCACACCAACCCGTCACACCACATGCCTTGTAGCAGCTGGCGAAGCCTGCATCCGGCTGCGCAGCAGTCGCAAAACCAGCCTATGCGGTGTGTCAGACCCACCGGGTACCAGGGTTTACGACTGCTGCGCAGCCGAACGCAGACTGCGCCAGCTGCTACAAGTCGTGTTATGGCTCGACTCACTGGTATTGGCCCTGAGGGGTATTTTCGCAAACAGCCGCGCAAAAAAAACTCGCCTCTGCGATGACGGCGAGTCAGCCGACCTCAATGCTGAAATAAAAGTACTCCCCCCACACCAACCCGTAACACCACATTCCTTGTAGCAGCTGGCGCAGCCTGCGTCCGGCTGCGCAGCAGTCGCAAAACCAGCCTATGCGGTGTGTCAGACCCACCGGGTACCGGGGTTTACGACTGCTGCGCAGCCGGACGCAGGCTGCGCCAGCTGCTACAAGTCGCGTTATGGCTTGACTCACTGGCATTGGCTTTGAGGGGCACTTTGGTAAACAGCGGATATGACCAACTACAGGTCGGATTCGCGCAAAAAAGCTCACCTTGCATCTGTTCGAATGATCCTCAAGGGCCCGCCAGATTGGCGCCTTCTGTAGCTCAAACAATGACAAGGATCTATGACATGCAAATGCCTAAAACCATCCAGATCAAGAACGGCGAAAAAGTGAACCCAACGTTCTCGGCTCAGGAATACGCCAATCGCCAAGCGAAATTGCGGGCTTACCTGGCGCAGAACAATATCGACGCGGCTGTCTTCACCTCCTATCACAACATCAATTACTACAGCGATTTCCTGTACTGCTCCTTCGGTCGTCAATACGCGTTGGTCGTGACTCAGGACAGCGCCGTGACCATCAGCGCCAACATCGACGGTGGCCAGCCATGGCGCCGTACCGTCGGTACCGAAAACATCGTCTACACCGACTGGCAGCGCGATAACTATTTCGTCGCGATCCAGCAAGCCTTGCCCAAGGCCGGGCGGATCGGCATCGAGTTCGACCATCTGAATTTGCTTAACCGCGACAAACTCGCCAGCCGCTATCCGCAGGCTGAACTGGTGGATATCGCCGCGCCCTGCATGCGCATGCGCATGATCAAGTCCGCCGAAGAACACGTGATCATTCGTCATGGTGCCCGCATAGCAGACATCGGCGGTGCCGCTATCGTCGAAGCGTTGCGTGATCAGGTGCCAGAATATGAGGTGGCCTTGCACGCCACCCAGGCCATGGTGCGCGAGATTGCCCGTACGTTCCCGGACTCCGAGCTGATGGACACCTGGACCTGGTTCCAGTCCGGGATCAACACTGACGGCGCCCATAACCCGGTGACGTCGCGCAAGGTCAACAAGGGCGACATTCTTAGTCTCAATTGCTTCCCGATGATCGCCGGTTACTACACCGCGCTGGAACGTACCTTGTTCCTGGATCACTGTTCCGACGAGCACCTGCGCTTGTGGGAAGTGAACGTCAAAGTGCACGAGGCCGGTCTGAAACTGATCAAGCCAGGCATGCGCTGCTGCGATATCGCCCTGCAGTTGAACGAGATCTTCCTGGAACACGATCTGCTGCAATACCGCACCTTTGGCTACGGCCACTCCTTCGGTACGTTGAGCCACTACTATGGCCGCGAAGCCGGGCTGGAATTGCGCGAAGACATCGACACCGTGCTGGAACCCGGGATGGTGGTGTCCATTGAACCGATGATCATGCTGCCTGAAGGCCTTCCGGGTGCAGGCGGCTATCGTGAACACGACATACTGATCGTCAACGAGCAGGGCGGTGAAAACATCACCCAATTCCCGTATGGCCCGGAGCACAACATCATCAAGAAGTGATCAATACGCGCCGCACAGTGCATCTGTGCGGCGTTGCTTTTTGACGAGGCACAGATGGAGTAAAAACCGCCCCGGCGGCTGAGTTGTGCCGAAGAAAAAACAACGGTTGCACGCCAATAACGCGCAGCATCTACTGACCCTTGACCCTGCCAAGTAAAACAATAGAGGGTTTTGTCATGTTTAACGTCCCGACTTCTTATCTCACTCAACGCACCTCTACCACCGGAGGTGCCCAATGAGCACCCAAAGCGCAAGCCTGAACCTGGCACAGCAACTTGAACAAACGTCCGAGCGCAATGCCTTGCGGCGTGCTGCCAGCGCCAGCTTCATGGGCAATTTCGTCGAGTGGTTCGACTATGCAGCCTATGGTTATCTGGCAACCGTCATCGCAGCGACGTTTTTTCCGCAAACCGATAAGGCGACCGCACTGCTGGCGACATTCGCGGTGTTCGCGCTGTCCTTTATCGTACGCCCACTGGGCGGACTGGTCTGGGGGCACTTCGGTGACAAATACGGGCGACGCAGTGCGTTGTCCTGGTCGATTCTGATTATGTCGATCTCGACCTTCTGCATCGGCATCCTGCCGACCTACAACCATATCGGACTGTGGGCACCCGCCTTGTTGTTGCTGATTCGCTTGTTCCAGGGCTTTTCCGCTTCGGGTGAATACGCCGGGGCATCAGCCTTTCTCGCCGAGTATGCCCCTGAGGGTAAACGGGGTTTGTACACCAGCATTGTCCCGGCGAGTACGGCGGCCGGCTTGCTGTTCGGCGCCGTATTTGTGGCCGGTCTGCATTCATGGATGAGCGTCGAGGACCTGCACAGCTGGGGCTGGCGTCTACCCTTTCTGTTAGCGGCACCGTTCGGGCTGGTGGGGCGCTATATCCGCATGAGTTTGCAGGACACGCCCAAGTTCCTGGAGATGGAAAAACGACTGGAAGCCAAGGAGTGCGCGACCCACGCACCGGTTCGCGAATTGCTGACTGTCCACCGCCGCAGTGTGATGATCGGGATTGGCGTGACCTGCCTGAATGCCGTGGCGTTTTACCTGTTGCTCAGCTACATGCCGACCTACCTGTCCACCGAGATGGGCATGAGCGAGAGTGATTCGTTCCTGGCGTCGACGGTGTCGCTGGCGACCTATATCGGGCTGATTTTCCTGATGGGCAAACTGTCGGACCGGTTCGGGCGCAAGACCATGTTGCTGACCGCTTCGGTGCTGTTCCTGGCGCTGACATTTCCGTTGTTCGGCCTGCTGGAGAATCAACCACTGATTGTGATTCTGATGATTCAGATTGCCTTTGGCGCCATCCTGGCGATGAACGACGGCACCTTGCCGTGCTTCCTCGCCGAGATATTCCCCACCCGTGTGCGCTTCAGTGGTTTTGCCTTCAGCTTCAATATCGCCAATGCGGTGTTCGGCGGCACCGCACCGTTTATCGCGACCTGGCTGATTCAAATGACCGGCAACAAAATGGCCCCGGCCTGGTACCTGCTGGCGGCAGCGGCGGTGGCATTGGTTGCCATGCTGGCGAGCCGCGAAACGGCGCATAAAGCGTTGCAGGACTGACCGGTACTCAGCGACCTCACTGCCCCCTTCGCGAGCAGGCTCGCTCCCACATTAAACCGCGCCCGCCGGGACAACTCGGTCAACTGTGGGAGCCTGCTCGCGAAGAGACCATTCCAGTCAACATCAATGTTGATGTCAGTCCATCGCTCCCACCCAATCAATGCACTGCAGCCACTTTTTTACGCTCTCCAATGGGCGATACACCAAAGAAGCGGCTGTAGCATTTGGAGAAGTGCGCCGGGGACACGAAGCCGCAGGCGAGGGCGACATCACGTACTTGTGACTCGCTGCGCAACAGCAATTGCCGCGCCCGTGAAAGGCGCAACTCCAGGTAGTACTGGCTCGGCGTGCGTTGCAGGTGCTTGTGAAACAGACGTTCCAGTTGTCGCACCGACACCTCGTTCAACCGAGCCAGCTCCTCCAGGCCTACCGGCTCCTCGAGATTGGCCTCCATGATTGCAACCATCTGGCTGAGTTTTGGCTGAGAGGTGCCCAGTTTCTGCCGCAAAGGCACACGCTGCTGCTCTTGCGCGCCACGTACCCGATCACACAATAACAACTCGGCCGCATGGGCTGCGATGTCCCGACCACCCGGTTCGCGGGCAATCAGCTGCAGGGTCATGTCCATGGAGGCGACGCCACCGGAACAGGTGTAGCGATCACGATCGAGCTCGAACAGTTGGTTGGAAATAATGATGCCCGGGAAACGCTCCTTCAGCGCTTCGATGTCTTCCCAGTGAATCGTGCAGCGATAGCCCTTGAGCAAATCGGCACGCGCCAACAAATGGCTGCCCGTGCAAATTCCACCGAGTGGCACCTGATCATGCGCCAGCTTGCGTAGCCAATTGAGCAACGGTCGACTGCTGTGATTGGAGACGATCGGGTTTGATCCGACAACGAACAGCATGTCGAGTTTGGGGGATTCGGTGATGGCGTAGTCAGGCAGGATGCGCATGCCGTTGCTGGCGGTGACCGGGTCCAGGCTGGCTGCGATGATGACCGTGCGGAACATCGATTGGCGCGCAGCCAAATTGGCCATGCGCAAGGTTTCCACCGCGGAGGCGAAGCCGATGGTGGTGAAGTTGGGAATGATCAGAAAGCCTACGGTTTTTACCGGCCGTTGTTCATTAGCCGAACGTCCTGCGGCGGGTTTCGCCGCGTGGAGTTTCGCCATCATTACCGCTCCTCAACTGTGACAGTGACGTGCGCTGTGGCATACGGCCGACAGGGGCAACATCATCTCGTTTTTATGATTGATAACCCTGTTGCGGGTCTCTGGATCTTACACCTAGAGCCAGACGAATAGGCATTTCGGGGGAGGAAGAAGGGGGGCAAAAAAAACCGGCCCGCTCATCGTGGGAAGCGGGCCGGAAAGAGGTGAACGGTTAATCGTTGGCGTGGTAGGTCAATGAAGCATCGAGCGTTTATTTGTTTACGCCAATCCAGCTTCCTGCACGGTGCTCTTCCTGGCGTTAAAGATGGCCCCCATACAAACGATGGACAGTGTGAGCGCACCCGTGGCAATCACTTCCATGCGATGCTCCGGCAAAATCAGCATGACCACCAGGATGCTCAAGATGCAGAAAATAACCAGGTAGCTGAGCCAAGGGTAAAACCACATCTTGAAGACGATCGGCTGTCCCGCAGCGTTCATTTTTTTGCGAAGTACCAGTTGCGAAACGGCAATGGCCAGATAGACCAACAGTGCAACGGCGCCTGAGCTGGCCAAGAGGAAGGAGAAGACTTCGTTGGGTGCAAAATAATTGAGGGCCGTGGTCAGGAAACCCACCGCGGTGCTGGCCAGCACCGCTATATAGGGCACTCCTGAAGACGAAGTCTTCTGCAGTACTTGAGGGCCATCCCCGCGTTTGCTCAGCGAGTAGACCATGCGTGACGCGGTATAGATGGCGGAGTTGAGGCAGCTGGCTACCGCAATCAGCACGACGATATCTACAATCATTTTCGCGTGCGGAATGTTCATCAACTCAAGCGCTCTCTGATAAGAGCCGACCTCCATCAGCATCGGGTCGTTCCAAGGGACAATGGAGATGATGAGGAACACCGAGACGATATAGAAAATCCCCATACGCCAGACAACGGAGTTTGTCGCGCGGGTGATTTGTTTGGAGGGGTTCTGCGATTCGGCAGCAGCAATGGTGACGATTTCTGTGCCCATGAAGCTGAACACCGTGGTGAGCATCGCGCCAACAACGGCGGTCATGCCATTGGGCATGAACCCACCAAATTGGTTGCTTAACTGAACTACACCACTCACCGTCGTTTCGGGTAACGCACCGGCCAGGGCCAGTGCGCCCAGCGCGATAAAGCCCAGTACCGCAATGACCTTGAGCATGGCGAACCAGAATTCGAACTCGCCGTAACGAGCGACACTGAACAGGTTCGTCAACGTCAGCAGGCCGGTGACCGCTATCGCAAACTCCCACGTTTGGATCGCGGGAAACCAGGCATGCAAAATAGCCGCAGCGGCGATGGCTTCAATAGGAATCACCAGCACCCAGAACCACCAATACAGCCAGCCGATGGTGAAGCCGGCGCTGCGTCCCATCGCGCGCTCGGCATAGGTCGAAAATGACCCTGTATCCGGTGACGCTACGGCCATTTCTCCCAGCATGCGCATGACCAATACCACAAGGGTGCCGGAAAAAATGTACGCCAGGATGGCGGCGGGTCCCGCAGAAGCGATGGCGTGTCCTGAGCCGATGAACAGGCCGGCGCCGATGGCCCCGGCAATGGACAACATGGTGACGTGACGCTGCTTGAGGCCTGGGGCCAAGGTTGAGCTGTTGGACATGAGACTTACCCTTATTATTTTACTTTGGAGGGTTAACGGCGGATTGGAAATCTGTAGGAGCGAGCTCGCTCGCGATGGACGTCAACGATAACGCGTGCTTTCTGAATAAATGCGTCGCTCTCACGTCCATCGCGAGTGAGCTCGCTCCTACACCAGATCAAAAGCCTCGCGCACGGCGGCGCTGATGCCCGAGACACACACTTCAAGAATCAGTTCGCCTTTCTCCCGGCTGGAGCCTTTCGGGGATGACAGTGTTCCGCAGGCGGGCGTGCGCTCCGGGATGATGGGGAAGACGTCATAAGGCGAGAAGGTGGCGGGAGGGTGGTCAACCGCACGACTCAGATCGACCTTGTCGGGGTGAAGGGCCAGCATCAAGGACGTTTCGAAAATACCGCCATGTTCGATATCCCAGCCGAGGAATCCATCGGGATACAACTTTCCGATCACGCCAGGATCGTTAATGAAATCCCAATAGGACAGCACGACAACCTTGAAGTCATTGATGCCACCGTAGCGAAGTTCTCTAAGCGCAAGGTCAATGCCCTCGACAATGAACATCGAGTTTTCATAGTGACCATTCATCATCACCAGTTTGCGTGCGCCATGGCGTGCAAGTTCTCTGATGATGTCCTGCACGGTGTGGGTCAGTGTGGCGCCATCGAGGCTGGTCGTTCCAGGAAAGTGGTTGCCGCCTCCGGATTTCTGCTGGGACTTGTAGCCATAGGCAAGTGCAGGCAAGACCAGGCCGCCGACATTTTGCGCGACCGCCTTGCATATCGCGGTCGGCAGCAGGACATCGACCTCCATGCACATGTGATGTCCATGCTGTTCCAGTGCACCCACTGGCAGAAAGATCGGGCAGCCGGTCGCGACCTTCTCTGCATACTCAGGCCAGGTGAGTTCCCCAATAACGACGCTGTTGTTCATCTGCGCACCCTCTGAAAGTGATTGACCGCTTGGTAATTTTTAACCGGTGGATGGGGGGCGTTTGCCGGGTATCTGACCGCCCCTTTGGATTGCAGGAATCGACGGTGGCGCCTGGAACAATTCGATCAGAGGGGGAGGGCGGCGATTTGTCTAAATCCGACCCGTAAATGACAAAACACCCTCTGATTTGTCATTTCTGTCCGGTTATCGGATGAAGGATGGCCGCTTTGGCGTGAGAAGAGTCATGAGTCGGATCTGACAAACTTCAGGTCGGACGCGTACAAAAATGGGTGATGGCAACCTGCTGCAATGGATTCAGCCAGCCAATGATGCGTGGGACTGGCAGCGCAGCAGCAGGAAGCAACAGCAAAAGGATGAAACGGACAGAGGCACTTTCCATCACCCGGGAGAGACAATAATGAATAATCGCATCGACCTTTCACGCCGTACCTTCCTCAAGACCACTAGCATTCTCGCAGGCACCGCAGCGCTTTGCGGCGTGCTGCCCTTGAGAAGCTTTGCCGCCGCGGAAAAAGAACTGGTAATCCTGGCATGGGCCGGGCACGCGGAACCGGACATCGTCTCCGATTTCGAGCGTAAATATGGGGTCAAGGTCCGGGCCAAGTACTACACCGGTGGGGACAACATGCTGGGGCTGATCTCGCAATCGCCACCCGGCACCTTCGATCTGATCCTGTCCGACGCCGAATATGTGCAGCAACTCAATGCCGCCGACTACATCGAGCAACTCGACCCGGCTGATTACCCCTTCGATGACTTCTACCCAGAGTTCCAGCATTTTCCCGGCCATTGGCAGGGTGACAAGCTCTACTCGGTGCTGATCCGCTTTGGCTTTCTCGGCATCGCCTACAACACGCAACTCGTGCCCGAAGCCAAGGTGCGCAGCTATGACGTGTTCTGGGATGAAAGCCTCAAAGGCAAGGTCGGTCACTTCGACTGGCACCTGCCGAACCTTGGGCAGATCAGTTTGCTCAATGGCAATGCGCGCCCCTATGACATCGATACTGCGCACTGGCAAACCGTGCAGCAGAAGATGATGAGTCTACGTCCGCAGATCGGTGGCTTCTTCGATTACGGCGGAACCTTTTCTTCGCTGAAAAACGGTCAGGTCCATGCCATGTGCGGCATCGGTGACTGGATCACCGGGGTCCTGCAACGCGCCGGCGCACCGGTAAAAACCGTGCTGCCGCAGGAGGGCGGGTTGCAATGGACGGAGTCTTACTGCATCGCCCGAAAAGCACACAGCCCGGATCTGGCGAAGAAGTTCATTCAATACATCACCTCACCGGAAGGCCAGGTCAAGTCGGCGAAGATGGCCGCCTATCCAGCACTCATCCCGAGCAAAAAAGGATGGGAACTGCTGAACCGAACTGATCCCGCCGAAGCGAAGCGTCAAGGCATGGTACTCGGTCAGCGCAACGTCATGGATGATATCCGCGACGGCCGTATCAAGTACCGCGAGCTACCGGTCCAGCAGAACCTGGAGGAGTGGAACGACTTCTGGTCGCAATACAAGGGTGCTTGACGAGACGCGTGGAGGTGGTCGCAATGATGACAGACAAGTTAAAGACTTCACCGCCGGTACTGACGGACAACGCTTCTGCCGAGCTATTGGTGCGGCAGCGAGGTCACAAAAGGGGATGGCGTCTGCCCTGGTATGGGCTCAGCTTCTCGATGCCGATCCTGATCTGGCAGTTGATCTTCTTTGTATTTCCGCTGGCGTTCCTGGTAGCGATCAGCTTCTGGGTCGTGCGCAACTTCCGGATGGTGCCGACATTTGAGTGGCTGAACTGGAGCTACATGCTCAGTCGCGGCTTCTTTTGGGATGCCTACGTCCACACCCTTTCGATGGCGGCGGGTGCCACCGTACTGGTCAGTATGGTGGCTTTCCCTTGTGCCTATACGATCGCCTTCAAGTTCCGCGAGTCGGTAAAGCAGTTGCTGGTGTTGCTGCTGATCACGCCGTTTTTCACCAGCTACCTGGTTCGCACCTATTCATGGCAGGTGTTCCTCAGCGATAACGGGATCTTCAATTCCGCGCTGGGTCAACTCGGGCTGGAACCATTGGCGATGCTGAACACGGCGTTCGGCACCTATGTTGGCTACTTCACGCTTTGCCTGCCGTTGGTGGTGCTGCTTCAACTCTTCAGCCTGATGTACATCGATCGCTCGTTGATCGAGGCCGCGCATAACCTTGGCTGCGGACGACTGCGAACAGTGTTCCTGGTGGTGGTGCCGTCGGCGCGGATCGGCATCGTTGTCGCGGCGCTGTTCTGTTTCATTCTGACCTTCGGCGACTTCGTCAGTCCGCTCTATCTGGGGGGCGGTCAGCCGCCGACCTTGAGCACCCTGATCACTGATACCACCAAGTCCGGTCAGCAATGGCCGCGCGCGGCGGTGATCGCAACGATGATGATCGTGACGCTGCTCATCGCGGCCTTTGGCGCGGTTCGATTCGCTTACCGGAGACGCGCATGAACGAGCATCGTCTGATTAACTTGTTGCTGCGCAGCTTTGTCGTACTGGTGTTCATTTTCATCTTTACGCCCATTGCCGGCAGCTTCGTGTTCTCGTTCAACATCGACCGTTTTCCGTCGTTGCCGCTGGGCGGTTTCAGCCTGCACTGGTACGAGACGATCGCCGCTGACCCGACGGTTTGGCAAGCCTTCAGGAACAGCCTCACGGTAGGGGTGGTCGTGTCGCTGGTGTCCACGCTGCTCGGATTCACTGCGGCGTATACAGACTTCCGTTACCAGTTCTTCGGCAAGTCGATCTACATGGCGCTCGCGCTACTGCCGCCCACTATTCCGGTGGTGATCATGGGGCTGGCAATGCTGGCGTTCCTGTCGCGGGTCGGGCTTTCCGGCGAGATTTACGCGGTCATGATCAGCCACATCGTGATGTGTGCACCGTTCGCGATGGCGGTCATCAGGATGCGCCTGGCGCAGATGGACCCGAACATCGAGGCGGCGGCCTGGAACCTTGGGGCCAATCAGTGGAAGGCCATGCGTTATGTGATCCTGCCGTTCACGGCGCCCAGCATTTTCGCTGCGTTGTTCGTGACCATGGCCGTTTCCTTCGATGAGTTCGCCGTCGCCTGGTTCGTGTCGGGGCTTAACGAGACCGTCCCGGTGCGCATCCTCAATACCTTGCAAGGCCAGGTGAGCCCGACCATCAACGCGATCGGCACGATCGTCTTCATCACGACCATGACCCTGGTGACCCTCGCGCAGCTGCTGTTGATGCGGCGGCGTAAGCCCGCGAGTGCCTGATACCAACCTGACAATCATCCGGACACGAAGGATTCAGCCATGACTCAACCGCTGGTGGTATTCGACAACGTGGTCAAGCACTTCGGCAGTTACCAGGCCGTCGAGCGTATGAACCTGGAAATTTACAAAGGTGAGTTCGTCGCGATCATGGGGTCGAGCGGATGCGGCAAGACCACGACGCTGCGTATGCTCGCGGGTCTCGATAAACCCAGCGAGGGTGAAATTCGCCTTAACGGTGAGCGAATCAATGACCTCTGCTCCTGGGAGCGAGAGACGCCACTGGTCTGGCAAAACCTCGCGCTGTTCCCGTTTCTTAACGTCTTGGAGAATGTCGAGTTCGGCCTGCGCATGCGTGGCATGGCCAAGGCCGAGCGGCGCCAAAAGGCGCTGCACTGGCTTGAGCGGCTTGGATTGGAGGAGTTCGCCACGCGCGATATCAGCCTGCTTTCCGGGGGGCAACGCCAACGGGTGGCGTTGGCACGTTCATTGGTGACCGAACCGCCGATCCTGCTGCTCGACGAGCCACTGAGCGCTCTCGATGCTCATCTGAGCGTGCGCATGCAAGGCGTGCTGACCGGACTGCAAAAAGACCTGGGCATCACCTTTGTTTACGTCACTCACAGTCAATCCGAAGCGTTTGCAATGGCCGATCGGGTTGTGATCATGAGTCGGGGCCGGGTTGAACAGATCGGCGCGCCACAGGAGATTTTCCTTGAGCCTCACAACCGCTTCGTCGCCGAGTTCGTTGGCGGCAAAAACATCCTCTGCGGCGCGGTCGTCGGCTTTGACGATGCTGGATTGGTTCGCCTCGATTGCGAACACGGTGAGTTCCTGGCGCGGCTGCCAGAGGGGAAATCGGTTGTCCCCGCAGAGCGAGTCACTGTCTGCGTCAGCGCCGAGCATATCGACCTGACCGCGCAGCCGGTCCGGCGCAACCGACTGACCTGCACCGTCGTCGGTGAAGAGTTCATCGGCTCGATGGTTAACATCTACCTCGAAGCCAAGGACGGGCTCGAACTACAGGTGCAGAAAACCCATGCCGATTACAAGCTGCTTGGCGTGCACTGCGGGCAAAAAATCTTCGCTGAATGGGACGGTGTGCATGCACTGATTCTGCGAGGGGACTGAGGTATTGATGCCTGCCTGGCATCATGTGCGCGTGCCACCCCGTGCAGCACCTGCCCGGGTGTGGGTAACCTATTGACTATGAGCGGCTGCGGCCAGTTGCTCGGTGTCTACGCGAACAAAAATGGAATCTCCCATCGCCGTGAGCACGTCCCCCGCGTAGACCTCACAGATCACGCGGCTTTTACGTCCCACATCACCTTCTACTTTCGCCCGTAGGGTCAGCGGTACACCCATTGGGGTCGGTTTGATGAATTTGATGCCCAGGCTGCCAGTGACGCAACTGATGCGGGGGAGGCTGGCGACGTCGCGGTGTTCCATCCGGTATTGATAGGCCATCGCCGTCCAGTTTGAATGACAGTCGACCAGCATCGCGATCAACCCGCCGTAAACCAGATCCGGCCAGCCACAATACTTGGTATCAGGCATGTACTCGGCCATGACATGCACGCCGTCGTCATGCCAGAAGCTCTTGATGTGAAGCCCGTGCGGATTATTGCTGCCGCAGCCGTAACAAACGCCTTCAGGCGCAGCGGTGTCTTGCAGGGAGGTGTCGTGCGTGGACATACCTTGGTCATCCTGGAACATGTCAAAACGCGAATCTTAACGCTGAAACGATAAAGATGAGCGCTCATCCGGCATGCCCCGATACATCGGAATCTTCCCCCGGTACGAAAAGCGGTGGTTGCATGGATAAAAGTGGCAACGATGAACACAAGAGTCGAGGAACATGTTGGGCGCCTTGATACTGATCCCGGCGTTCGTCTTGGGGAAGAAAATGGAGGAGATGGAGCAACTTGAGGCAGCAACACATACGTTGTAGCAGCTGGCGGAGCCTGCGTTCGGCTGCGCAGCAGTCGTAAATCCTGCCCCCACGATTTGCCTGAAGACCGAGGCGTTTGATTATGCGGCTGCTACGCAGCCGAACGCAGGCTTCGCCAGCTGCTACACGGATCTCGGGGGTGTTCAATAAATGAATGTTCAAGGAATACAGCGGTAACCCACGCCCGTTTCGGTCACCAGATGACGCGGCTGGAACGGGTCAACTTCGACTTTTTTGCGCAAACCTCCCATGAAGACACGAAGGTAAGGGGTATCGGTAGTGAATCCATTCGAGCGATGCGCTACCGGGGATCCATGATCCGTAGTACCGGATGCCCGTCAATATCCTTGAGCGGAAAATACGAGCGGTGCGTCGAGGTATCGACGGCAACGACATGCGCATGCGGGCCCACGCTGCCACTGCCGATTTTCGTGACGACGGTACCCTTGACGTGGAACATCGACACAATGCCGGCCTCTCCGGCTACATAAAGTGTGTTCAGCACGGGATCGAACGCAAGCACATCAGGGGTTCCCCCCGTATCGAATTCCTGGATAACCCGCATGGTGTGCATGTCCAGTACGAGGAGCTTGTCGTTACCTTCGCACGCGATAAAGGCAAGCCGGTCACGCGGATCGATCAACAAACCATGGTTGCCACGCGCACCTGGCAGGTCAATGCGCGCCACAATTTGGTCGGTCGCGGGATCGATATCGATAAGTTGCCGACGTGTCTGGATATTGACGAAGATATGTCGTGAGATGGGGTCATATTGTGTATTGCCGACTTCCCCCCCCAGCGGAATTGTCGCAACACGAGTGTTAGTGCGCACGTCGATCACCGTTTCGGTCTCGCCGTTTTCGTTCGATACGTAAAGCTTTTGTAGGTCGGGCACATAAGCCATGCCGTCTGGATAGATGCCGCCCGGTATGCGACTGACAATTGCCAGGGTCTCTTCGTCAATCGCAACGATTTCGTTCGTACCGGTTGCCGAAGCATAGACACGTGACAACTCGGGAATAACCAGCACACCGTGTACCGACGAGACGTTCGAAATGCGCCCGGCAACGCGGGATTCACGCAGGTCAAAGGCGATAACTTCACCATCACCCAGATGCGCGATGAACATCAGGTTGCGCTCTGGATCGTAGCTCTCGTAATCGAGCCGAGTGGCGCCACCGGGCAATGGAATGTCGGCGACGTGCTTCAGTGGCAGGTTGTTAGTCGGAGGCTCGTCGGCTGCCTGACCATCGCGAAGGCTTGCGAAGTCCATAACGGCGAGCGCAGTCAACAGAACGGCGAAAACTGGCAGAGTGAAACGGCGATTGTCCCGTCTGTTCATGAGGCCTTCTCCTGCTCGGACCAGGCGGGTTCAACCGCCTTGCCGAAGTCACAGCAATGTGGAGATCAGAGCGTGCAGTGTTTCACTGATCATGAACCCAACGCTGGGCTTGGCCTCAGTGTGAACAAGCCCCTTCACATCTGCGGAGGCCAGTTATGCGACTCGCCCTGACACTCCTTGCACCAGGCATACAGCGCGTCATATATGATCAAACCCTGTGCCAGCATTTCGTGGTCATCGGCATAACGCTGCGATAGTCCCAGCGAAATCGCGTACAGCCCAGCCGATTGCGGCGTCAAATCCAGGCGGGAGGTATCGGCCCCGCGCACGATTTTGGCCAGATGCTGCAAGGCAGGATCACTGAGCTGATACTTCTTCAGGAACGCATCAAAGCTGCACAGCTCACCTACGTGGGAAAGCTCAACGCCCGGAATGTCGTAAGGCGTTGCATCTTTCTCAGCGGCAATCTGCAGAACCTCTTTGCTGGGCACGTACAAGAACTCGGCCTCAGGATCGATAAAATGAGTGATCAGCCAGGGACAGGCAATCCGATCAATCTTGGGTCGCTCACGGGTAATCCACCTCATGGAACACCTCCTGCCTGACTAAGCAGGCTGGGTGATCTGGCCGGCCCGATGCCTGCCAGAAAACGGTTGGTCTACGCACGCTTTTTAGCGCAGCAGATGCACTGCCAAACCAGTGAGCGCGCAGGCCATCAGTACTTGAATGACGCCACGCTTGAAGCGAAACAAGGCAATCGCGGCGGCAATGGCGATCAGTGCAGAGGGCCAGTCGAGGGTGCCGCTGAACCCTTTGGGCCACAGCACGTGATAGCCGAAGAACACCGCCAGATTGAGAATGACCCCGACGACCGCTGCAGTAATCCCCGTAAGCGGTGCGGTGAACTTGAGTTCGTTGTGAGTCGCCTCCACCAGCGGGCCGCCGATGAGGATGAACAGGAACGAAGGCAGGAAGGTGAACCAGGTCACCAGAGTGGCCGCGACGGCTCCGGCGAGAAATACATGATCGGCACCGAACACTTGCAACACGTAGGCACCGATGAAACCAACAAAAGCCACCACCATAATCAGCGGCCCTGGCGTAGTTTCCCCCAGTGCCAAGCCATCGATCATTTGTGTCGGTGTGAGCCAGCCATAGTGACCTACTGCGCCTTGGTAGACGTAGGGGAGCACGGCATAGGCGCCGCCAAATGTCAGCAGCGCCGCCTTGGTAAAGAACCAGCCCATTTGGGTCAAGGTACCTTCCCAGCCAAAGAGTGCAGTCAGGATCCCCATTGGCAAAGCCCACAGGGCCGCGCCGATGAGTGCCAGCAGTGCCAGTTTCAACCAGCTGAACCGGGCATGGTCAGGGGACGGGGTGTCGTCATCGATCAAGGCTGGGCCATAGGATTTTTTGGCAGCGCTGTGACCTCCGGTCCTGAATTTCTCGGGAGCCAGGCGGCCTCCTGCATAACCGATTAACGCGGCTCCCAGCACGATCAGCGGGAACGGCACATTGAACACGAAGATCGCAGTAAACGACGCGGCCGCCATCGCCCACAACCAGTTGTTCTTCAGGGCACGCGAGCCGATTCGATGGGCCGCTTGCACGACAATGGCCGTCACGGCGGGCTTGATGCCATAGAAAAGCCCGGCCACCACCGGCACTTCGCCGAAGGCGATGTACATCCAGGACAACGCGATCAGGATGAACAGCGAGGGCAGCACAAACAGCACGCCCGCGATCACGCCGCCCCGGGTTCGGTGCATCAGCCAGCCGATGTAGGTCGCCAGTTGCTGCGCCTCCGGCCCTGGAAGCAGCATGCAGTAGTTGAGGGCATGCAGGAATCTGCGCTCGGATATCCAGCGTCGCCGTTCTACCAACTCTTGGTGCATGATCGAAATCTGTCCCGCTGGCCCGCCGAAACTGATAAAGCCGAGCTTCAGCCAGAACCAGAACGCCTCACGCAAGCTGATCGCCACCGGCATCGATAGATCCTCTTCAACCTTTGATGGCAAAACCTTACTCATTGGGTTGTTCCTCTTTCACAAACCCGGCGAGCAGGCCGTTGAAAATGGCGCTCGCAGCCGCCAGCAATTGGTCGTCGTGGGTAATGGTTTCGCGCAGCCCTGCCAGCACGCGCTCGATACCGGCAGCCTCCACGGGCTGAATGCCTCCGATATCGAGGTAGTGCACCAAGGCCGCGATGCGGTTCAGGCCTGGTGCTTGAAGTTCAAAGCTGGCTTGCAAGGTTTCGAAGGTGACGCGATTGCCGACATGACTGAACGTCGCGTCATCGAAGTCGAAACCCAGTGCGTCGGCGGGACAGTCCTGCGGGCTATCGAGCCAGATGATCCGAGCCTGTGGATCAATGAAGCGCCGAATCAGCCACGCACACGCCAGTCGGTCGACCCAGGGGCGTTTGCGGGTTGCCCAGGTCCGGCCTTGATAGTCGCCACGGTCGAGTGTCGTTATAGGTAGGTCGCGGCTATGGGGTTCATCAGCCGACAACGCCCTGCTGATAGCTGTCTCAAGCTCCTGCAAGACTGAATCAATCTGCTGCTTCGACTTACCTGGGAAATAATCGACGTTGGTGAGTTGATCGTAGGTTTTGCGTAGCTTGCGAATCTGTTTGGTGGTGGCCAATGCGTTTTCTGGATTGAGTTGCCCACGGCATTCTTCGATCTCTGCGCGTAGTTTGCTGTAGTCATCGCTACGGTCGAACAACTCGACAAAACGCTCACCGTCAGGATCGACGACAGGCAGGATGTAAGCGGTGCCATTGATGGCCAAGATGTCGTGCTCAACAGACGCCAGTGCTTCACGGCAGACGCGGGTATCTGGCAACAGATAGGCACCGTCGCGTAAGACTGCCGCGCCGCAGGCTTTCAAGGCACGCCAGGCTCGCATGCGCTCGGTGGCATTAGCAGTGGGTAAGCCGAGAATAAGCGTTAGCCAATTTTTCATGTAGAGTTAGCTATTTATTGTGTAGTAATGATTACATTATCTCCTTTTTTGGCGTATGGAAAGTCGTCTTTCATTGCAAGCGACTTTTGCGAAACCGGGTGAATGAAAGCTTATGCAGCCAGGGGGGAGGGCGCGCCAGTAGCAATGGAGTTTCAACACGGGAATGACTGCTTTTGGCTTTTTGCCTGTCACCCCTGACTGAATCCGGGGCGATTCATAGCGATCCGCGAGAATGCTTACTCTGGCATTGTCCAGGATTGTAGCTTGTAGCCCTCCTGGCTCAACTCGGCGCGCACCTCTTCCAGCAGGCTTTCCAGCTGCGCCGGGTCGGAATAGGCACTGCTTGGAATCTGTTTGCGACAAATACGAGTGTTGGCCCGGTCGATGATGGTCAGGCTCAGTTCGCCATTACCGTCTTGCGGAGCCCAGGCGACGCATTGAAAAGGTTTGAATGCGTGGCCGGCAATCAAAAGTGCTTCGTTGATACGGAACGGGGTGCTCATGGGTCGTCTCTCCTTGTACCCAAACAAATGATGTGCCGTCGGGTGGGCTTACCGGTCGGCTGTTTATTGGTAGGGGTGGGGCGGGTCACACGTAATAAGAAGTTGGCGCTGATTGAAAACTGACCCAGGGCGGATTGCTGATTTTGCAGCAGCAATAGTGGATAAACTTTGCAGCGTGCCGATCATATGAGCCGCAGTAGACCTGCTGCATGCAGTCATGCAGCAGGGTATTTCAGTCTTTCATTGCTTAACATAACTACCTGGCGCCGGCTCCAGAGGCGGGAATTTGTCATTCCATATGTGCGGAACCGCTGGTTGGCGCTCGCCGGAGTGTCCCGCCAGCCAGTTGAACCAATCATTCCACCAGCTACCGGGTTGCTGCTCGGCATTCTTGAACCAGGTCTCCGGATTTTTCGTGACCCGATTATTGGTCCAGTAATGGCGCTTCTGCTTGGCCGGTGGATTGATGACGCCGGCGATATGCCCTGAAGCTCCTAATACAAAGCGCTTGGCCCCGGAGAGCAGGTTGGTGCTGGCGTAGGCGCTTTTCCAGGGCACGATGTGATCGTCATGGGTGGCGAGGATGTAAGCGGGAGCGTCAATTGCACGCAAATCCAGCTTGACCCCACAACACTCCAGCTCGCCTGATTTCAAATCGTTCTGCAGATAGGTATGGCGCAGATACCAGCAGTACATCGGCCCCGGAAGGTTGGTGCTGTCGTTGTTCCAGAACAGCAGATCAAGCGGGATCGGCTTCTGCCCCTTGAGGTATTTGTCGACGTTGTAGTTCCACCACAGCTCGTTGGGGCGCAGTAGGGAAAAGGTATTGCCCATGTCCTCACCACGAAACAGACCGATGGGACCATTCATGCCGCCGATGGTGCGCTCCCGATAGGACACCAGTTCTTCGTCGACGAATATGTCGATGGGACCGGTATCCAGGTAATCAAGGAACGTGGTGAACAGGCTCACGCTGGCGATCTCCCGGTCGCCGCGTGCAGCAAGTACTGCCAGCGCCGTGCTCAACAGGGTGCCGCCGATGCAGAAGCCCACGCAATTGAGTCGCTGCTCGCCACTGATCTCGCGGGTCACCTGCAAGGCGTCGATTACCCCGTGCTCAATCAGGTCATCCCAGGTGGTGCCAGCGTGTTCCTCGTCAAAGTTGCGCCAGGACATCAGGAATACGGGATGTCCCTGTTCCAGCAGGTGGCGGACCATCGAGTTGTCCGGGCGCAGATCAAGGATGTAGTACTTGTTGATCGACGGAGGTACGACGAATACCGGGTGTCGGTACTGGGTTTCGCTTTGCGGGTAGTACTGAATTAGCTGGAATAGGTGATTCTCAAAGACAATTTCGCCGGGGGTGCTGGCCAGGTCGACGCCAACCTTGAAGGCACCGCTATCACACTGGCGCATTTTGCCTTCGTTCATGTCGCTGGCCAGATGCTGCATACCTGTGAGCAGGCTGGCACCTTGAGTCTCAACCATACGCTGGAGCGCATCAGGGTTACTGACCAGGAAATTGCTTGGTGCACTGGCGGCAATTGCTTGCTCCACCAGATAGCGCAGGCGTTGGCGCGGTTTTTTTTCGTCAATCAGCAGCTTGTCGAGCAGTTTCAGGAGAAAGCTGGAGTTGAGCAGGTAAAACGCAGCCAGGGAGCCGAACAGTGGCTCGCTCCAGTTGCCGCTGGAGAAGCGTCGATCATCGAAGCTGAAGGGTTGGCCGGTCAGCAGTTTTTGGCCGAGTTGGCACCATTGAACCTGGTAGTCCGCTTGAAGGCTGTCCAGGGTTTCGCGAGGCAACTCGAACCAGGCGCCGTGCTCATGCCCGCAAAACCATGGATTAGCGCTGACCCATAGGCGTAATTGTTGCACTGCAAAGGAAGCGATGAACGGAACCTGGCCTGACCAATAGGTTTTGAATGTATGCGCGTTGTTGTCCATAAAGTTCCTTGCCCATACAGATGAGCCGGGCAGAAAAAAAGCCGCGCTTTGCCGGACTCCGGCGTAGCGACGGCAGGAATGCGGGCAGCGTTGTCTGACGCCAACCTGACGCCAATCTGATGCGCGGAACAAGGGTCCCAAGTCCGCGCATGGGCTACTCAGATGCCGTTGGTTAGCGCTCGATAGCCAGGCCGACGCCTTGTCCGCCGCCGATGCACAAAGTGGCCAGCCCCTTCTTGCCGTCGCGACGGATCAGTTCGTGCACCAGCGACACTAGAATCCGTGCCCCCGACGCGCCGATCGGATGGCCAAGGGCGATCGCGCCGCCGTTGACGTTGACCTTGCTGGTGTCCCAACCCAACTCTTTACCAACCGCCAGCGACTGGGCGGCGAAGGCTTCATTGGCTTCGATCAGGTCCAGGTCCTCGATGCTCCAGCCGGCCTTTTGCAGGGTCAGACGTGTAGCCGGGACTGGGCCGATGCCCATGATCGACGGGTCCACGCCGGCGCTGGCATAGGCTTTGATCCGTGCCAGTACTGGAAGGCCCAGCGCTTGTGCTTTAGCGGCGCTGGCCAGCAACAGCACGGCCGCACCATCGTTGAGGGTCGAAGAGTTGCCGGCAGTCACGCTGCCGTCTTTCTGGAATGCCGGTTTGAGTTTCGCCAACGCTTGCGCAGTGCTGTCGATACGCGGCTGTTCGTCGGTGTCGAAGACCAGCGGTTCGCCCTTGCGCTGAGGAATCAGGATCGGGGTGATTTCGCTCTGGAAACGCCCGCCCTCAATGGCTGCGGCGGCCTTCTGTTGCGAGGCGGCAGAGAAGGCATCCTGTGCTTCACGAGAGATCTCATACTTCTGCACCAGATTCTCGGCGGTGATACCCATGTGGTAGTCGTTGAAGGCGTCCCACAGGCCATCCTGGATCATGCTGTCTTGCAGTTGCGCATGGCCCATACGCAGGCCGGTGCGTACCTTGGGCAGAACATAGGGGGCCAGACTCATATTTTCCTGACCGCCAGCGATTACCAGTTCCGCGTCGCCGCAACGGATTGCCTGGATGGCGAGTTGGACCGCCTTGAGACCGGAGCCGCAGACCTTGTTCAAGGTCAGGGCAGGCGTGGTGTGTGGCAAGCCAGCCTTGATCGCGGTCTGGCGTGCCGGGTTTTGCCCCGCGCCGGCAGTGAGTACCTGGCCGAGTATCACTTCATCAATTTGAGCAGCATCGATACCCGTCTGCTCCAGCAAGCGGCGAATCACTGCGGCACCCAGTTCGGTCGCGGGAATTGCAGACAAAGCACCCTGGAAACTGCCAATGGCGGTACGAGTAGCGGCAACGATTACGACTTCGTTCATGCGTGACCTCATCGAAAAGACAAAATTCGTCGAGCAAACCAGGGCATTCCTGCCCTGATCGGGGTTATTGCATGTTCATGCCGCCGTTTACCGAGAAATCGGCACCGGTGCTGTAGGCGGACTCATCGGAAGCCAGCCAGGCCACGATTGAGGCAATCTCTTCGGGTTGGCCAAGGCGACCAACCGGAGTTGCTGCGATCATGCCTTCCAGAATGTCCGGGCGAATTGCCGCAGTCATAGAGGTCTGGATGTAGCCTGGGGATACGGTATTGACGGTTACGCCCTTGCCGGAGACTTCCCGGGCCAGGGCCATGGTGAAACCATGAATGCCAGCCTTGGCGGCGGAGTAGTTGGTCTGACCGAACTGGCCACGCTGACCGTTGATCGAGGAGATATTGATGATCCGCCCCCAACCGTTGGCCAACATGCCTTCAATGACCTGCTTGGTAGTGTTGAACAAGCCCGTCAGGTTAGTCCCGATCACGCTGTTCCAGTCTTCCGGGGTGAGCTTGCGAAAAGAGGCGTCGCGAGTGATGCCGGCGTTGTTGACCAGCACATCGATCGGGCCGAATTGTTCACGAGCCATCTCGAAAGCCTTGCGGGTGCTCTCCCAATCAGTGACGTCGCCATAGATGCATTCGAACCGATAACCCGCCTCCAGCTGGCTGGCAATCCAGTCGTTCTTGCGGCTGGAGTCAGAGCTGCAGCCGACGATTACCTTGAATCCTTCCTTGTATAGACGTTGGCTGATTGCCGTACCGATACCGCCCATACCACCCGTTACCACAGCAATACGACTACGCGACTCCATACTTCTACTCCATTTTTTTACGCTGCTGGAGAGAAGATTGTTGGTTATCGACGGGCCGTGTGGAAGTGTTTGAAGGTGACGTTCTTCTGTCCTTCGGTGCCACGCGGGGAGGTGCCCGCTGGAAAAAAATGAGGAGTGCCTATACTGAGGTCAATGTTTAGAACTGAATGGGTAGTTAATATTTCTGCAACGTAGTTGAAATATGTTCAACGCATGTCAGTATCGGCTCCGGACAGGATGTTCGGTTCCAGTGGTCAATGAGGACGCCATGTATAGAATGAGTTCAGGTTATGCCAGCATGCTGGCGAATACGTTTTTGGCCCAAGGACTGGACCTTGCCGGTCTGTGCCAGGAGGCAGGACTGGATGTCGAGTTCGTGAATAAACCAGGAGAATTCTGCGAGCGAAGCGTTATCTATCGTCTTTGGGACTTGGCTGCTCAGGCTTCGGATGATCTGAATATCGGTTTGAAAGCCTACGGGGAATTCCATCCCAGTAGTTTTCAGATCGTGGGCTACACAATGATGTCCAGTTCGAATCTGAAAAGGGCGCTTGAACGTCTGGTTCGTTTCAGCCCGTTGATCGGCACTGGATTCAGCCTTTTCCTTGTCCAGGAGCAGCAGCATTACCGATTGGCCAATCTCGATCGTCAGCAACATGGCTCGGTCAAACCCCGGCAATACACGGATGCAGCCTTGGCTTCGCTGCTGGGTTTCTGCCGTTGGCTGGCAGGTGGCAAGTCACCGCAACCGTTGAGTGTGGAGTTCACTTATCCCGAACCTGAAGACACGTCGGAGCATCAGCGGCTCTTTGGCTGTCCGCTGATTTTCGGGGCGGCATATGACAGCATCTTGTTCGATGGCCAGGAGCTTCTGAGTCCGTTGAGCATGGCCAACGAGGCGTTGGCCACACTCCATGACAGTTTTGCCGAGGCTCAGTTGGACCTGTTGTCCGGCTACTCTATTGTTGGCAGGGTTCGCGCGCTGATTAACGAGCGCTTGAGCCAGGGGCAAGGCCAATGTGATATGGAATCGATTGCGGCGGCACTGAGCATCAGCAAGCGAACGCTCCAACGAGGCCTTGAAAAGGACGGCACGCAATTCAAGGATGTCCTGAACGATGTGCGCCGGCAGTTGGCCGACTTCTATTTGCGCCATTCTCATTTCAACATGAAGCATGTGACTTACCTGCTCGGCTTTCATGATCACAGCAGCTTCCATAAGGCATGCACCCGTTGGTTCGGTATGACCCCCGGTCAGTATCGAACCGACGATTCGTTGCTTATGCTCGAGGAATTCGCGCCGGTTCGACTCATGAACCCCGTCGGTTTGCGCAGAGATCAAAAGATCGCAGGCTTCGCCGAACGGATGCACCGCTAATCCATTGTGAAGGGTCATTGAGGCTTGGGGCCTGTTGTCCCTTTGCTCGCTTTGCGCTTCGGGGCTTTAACTACGATGGCGGGAGCGGGCAGCGGTGTGATCTGCGGCGACAGCGTTACTGCAGGCGGAGACGGCTCCGAAGCGGGCTCCTGCGGGATGACAACTGTTTCACTGGGGGGGTGGGTCAGGCTGAAGCCCGGCAAGGGGACTTCGAGCAACGCGTGCAGCTCACGGCGAAAACCAGCAGGTTCTGCAATCGGATGGCTTCGCGCAGGGCGGTGGGCTCATTGCTGTAGTCCTGGACCAGCAGGTGTACCTGCTGGATCAGTTTTTCGAGGCTTTCCTTACCCGGCGCGTTCATGGGCCAGCGTATTGTCGCCGCGCTGGCGCAGGGTGTCCCAGAACAGCAGGCTGCGTTGGCCGAGGTCTGTGAAATATTCCTGCCAGTCAGTGGGCGTGGGTTGTTTGAGTTGACCCCGCTTCAGAGGCGCGAGGTTTTTTTCCTGGCGCCGGCGCAAAGCATCAAGGACGTTAAGGGTATTAAGGTGCTGCAGATGACTCAGGTGTTCGAACAGGCCGCGTTGAGAGCAGAGTTTGTCATGTTGCGATGCAATAGTATCTTCCTGGCTCATGGTGATCTCCTTGCGTCATGCATGAGAAGCAGCTGCCTGCGCCTCAAATATAGAGAGCTTGGCTGGCTGTTCGATGTCAGGAGTCTATAGCGAATAGCGGCAGGAGAAGAAAGCTTTTTGTGCGGCGCACAAAAAACCATTGCCAAACGGATTTGTGCACTGCAATATTAAGGCTAGCGCGATGACCGGCAGGATCGCTCTCGCGTCCTCAGGCCCATGTAGGCCTTCCAGTATCAGGAGATTCAAACATGTCTTTTTTTAACTCGGAAAAATTGCAAGACGCTCAGAAAGCCAACCTGGACCTCCTGCAGCAAATCAGCGGCAAAATCTTCTCCAGTGCTGAACAGTTCAGCCAATTGCAGTTCAAGACACTGCAGGCCTCCACCGAGGAGCAGTTCGACGGCTTTCGCAAGCTGCTGGCAGTCCGTGATCTACAAGGGCTCGCTGAGCTCCAGACTTCTTTCACCCAGCCAAATGTGCAAGCCGAACGCTTGGCTGAGTTCAATCGCCAAGTGCAAGCGTTGATTGTCGGCACTCACTCGGAAATCGCCAAACTGACCTCGCGTCAGGTCGAGGCGGGCACCCAGCAGGTGCAAGAGTTTGTTGAAGTGATCAGCAAGAATGCACCGGCTGGCTCCGAGCCTGTTGTGGCCGCGTTCAAGTCGTCTCTGGCGAATGCCGGTACCGTTTTTGAAAGCGCACAGAAAGCCGTAAAACAGGCCGCTGACGTTGCCCAGAGCGGTTTTGACGCAGCGACCGCCGCAGCCGGCAAAACCGCTCCTGGTGCCAAGGCTACAAGCGGTAACAAGTAAGTCACATTAGAGCGGTTACGCTAATGGCGATGGGTTTACTCCCCATCGCCATTTTTTTTCGGCCCGTGACCGGCACCTGGCTTGCCTGGTGGCATGCCGCCGAACAGGCCGAAGAGGTTCTGAGTGTTTAGGTAGAGGCTTTTTGACTGGTCGACATACTGGCGCATCAAATCCTGCATGACCGGTGCTTGCTGGTGCATGAAATTGCTCCAGGCTTCGGAGGACTGAGCGCCGGTCTGGGACTGGATGTCTATGACCGTCTGGATGCTTTTATCCAGGTAGCTGCCGAGGACGCTCTGGTAGGGACCGTAGAACTGGATAATCCCCATGAGCATCTCACTGGAGAATATCGGCTCACCGCCACTTTCGGCTTCCAGAATGACCTGCAGCAAAATACTTCGGGTCAGATCCTCGCCAGTCTTGGCGTCGACCACCTCGAACGGGATTTTGTCGACGACCAATTGGCGTATATCCGCAAGGGTCAAATGACGGCTGGTGTGCGTGTCATACAGACGACGATTCGGGTACTTCTTGATCAGACGGATGGTGTTCCGACTGTTATCTGTCATTCGGGGCTACTCACAGCGAGCCTGATTTGCAGGCATCTTATCTTACTCTGACCACCACCCTGCCGATTGAAAATTGACCCAGGGCGCAATGGAGCCTGACTATTTTGTGTGAGTGGCGTGATCTTCGAACGCGCGGACGATGCCATCAATCATGGCTGCGATGCGCGCGGTGTGCCGAAGGTCTTGATGTGTGACGAGCCAGACTTCATAGACCGCCCCGCGTGCGGGCTCCGGCCATATCTGCACGAGGCCGTCGTGTTCAGCCAGATGTACTGGAAGCTCGCCGATGCCGATGCCGGCCTTCACCGCAGTACGCAGCATGAGGCTGGAATTGAAGGTCGATACGATGCGCCCCGCGTGTATCGGTTCGCCAGCAAGCGTCGGTGATCGATTACCGGCCCAGAGGACAAGATCGTGGCCCGCGAATGCAGAACCAGCGACGGGCGTGCCGAGTCGCTCAAGATAAGCACTCGACGCAAAGAGCGCCATGGGCCACCGGGCAATGCGTCGCGCGACAAGATCGGGGTTGTCCGGCCGGACTGACCGGACCGCGATATCCGCTTCACGCTTTGCCAGGTTTAGCATGCGTGTCGAAGTGTCCAGCAGGACGCGCACTTCGGGATGCAAGGCATGCAGTCGTTCGATGGCGGGCAGCAGGAACTCCAAGGCGATCAAGTCAGTACTGGTGACCCGTACGTCCCCCGCAAGCCGTGTATCCGTACCTTGAGTTTGCCTGACGAGTTCGTGCGCGAAGTGCTCCATTTTCTCTGCTGATCTCAACGCGACCTCGCCTGCGGTGGTCAACGCGTAACCCTCAGACGTGCGCAGAAAGAGCGTTGCACGCAGAGCGTGCTCCAGTGCCGCAATCCGCCTGCCAACCGTTGCCTGATCGAGATTGAGCGCTCGGCCCGCTCCACGGAGCGTTTTTTCACGCTCCACCGCTAGAAACACTCTCGCATCATCCCAATTCATCGTGCCCTCCCTCTGATGCAAATTTGCATCTCACGACAGGAATAATGCTGCACGCCAGCATCAGTGTCGATACCTATACTGCGCCGACTTGGGGGCCTCGCTCACTGATCCGCACGGATCAATCGAGCATCATTTTTTAAAGGAGTGACAGCCATGTCTGTTCCAACTTATCGCGTACCGTCCCACATGACGGCCATTGAAATTCAACAGCCCGGCGGCCCTGAGGTCCTGGTGCCGACTACGCGCTCGGTACCGACGCCAACCGCTGATCAGGTGCTGATCCGCATCCATGCGGCTGCCGTGAACGGCCCGGACGTGTTCCAGCGCAAAGGGTTGTACGATCCACCCGCTGGCGTGACTGACATTCCAGGGCTGGAGGTGTCAGGTCAAGTCGTCGCCGTTGGCGCCAACGTGTCCAACTTCCAGATCGGTGAACTGGTGTGTGCGTTGATTCCCGGCGGTGGTTACGCAGAGTTTGCCGTCGCGGATGCCTGCAACACGATGCCTATCCCTAAAGGCCTGACGCTGTTGGAAGCGGGGGCCATGCCAGAAACGTTTATGACGGTATGGCTGAACGTTTTCCAGCGCGGCAAGCTGGTCGCTGGTGAGTCGGTGTTGGTGCATGGCGGTGCGTCCGGTATCGGTACCACGGCGATCATGCTGGCGAAGGCATTTGGCGCTTCGAAAATCATCACGACAGTCGGCTCGCAGGCGCATCAGGATGCCAGCCTGGCGCTGGGTGCGGACCACGCGATCAATTACCTCGAGGCCGATTTTGTCAGCGAAGCGAAGCAGTCCACCGATGGAAAAGGCGTCGATGTGATTCTCGACATCATTGCCGGCGACTACGTGCAGAAAAACTATGACGTCGCGGCCATGGACGGCCGGATTCTTCAGGTCGGTGTGGTCAAGGGCCCGGCGAAGGACCTCAACGTCGTACCGATGATGATGAAACGTCTGACGCATATGGGCTCAACCTTGTGTTCGCGCACATCCGCGGAAAAGGCGACCATCATGAGTGAACTGGAGCAGCAGGTCTGGCCGCACATCGAGAGCGGCAAGATCAAGCCGGTTATCTACAGGACCTTTGCGCTTACCGACGCTCGTGGCGCTCACGAGTTGATCGATTCCGGCACGCACTTTGGAAAAATTGTCCTGACCACAGGTGCCACTCTTATCGGCTAAAAGCCTGGCGTTTCACCAAACCGGCAAACCTCTGCCGGTTTGGTGGTGGGCGTGAAGAAAAGCATTTTTTTAAAAAGCGGGCCTGCATTACGCGAGTCCGAAAACGGACTGTTGAGCATCGTACTCGTCTGGACTGCTGCAATCGTTATGCAATAGTTGGGCATTTCACCCCTCATCCCGCACATTGACAGCCATTAAAAAAAGCAGCCCTTTGGCACCGATAACATCGTTTCTCGGGCGCACTGGTTTTGAATATATTGGCCGCCAGATCCGGTGAATGACTCAACATTCGCCACCCTCAGTGCGAGTAGCCTCAATGAATAATAAACCTGACAGCGCAGGGCTTGATAACGCCGGAACGGGGACCCGAGCGGTCTGGGGCGGGGAGCAAGTCAGGCACCCCTACAACGCCACTCAAACACCCATCGTGGTCAGTGCCGCTTACGGTTACGACGACATCGACATCTGGTACGACGTTGCTCTGGGCAAGGTGCCGGGCTTTATCTACAGCCGCATGAGCAATCCGACGGTCGAGACCCTCGAAGCAAAAATCTGCGAATTGGAAATGTCCGAGTCCGCTGTGGCCTTCAGTAGCGGCATGGCGGCGATCAGCAGCGTACTTTACACCTTCCTGACTCATGGCAATCGTGTGGTGTCCACTAAGGATAGCTACGGCGGCACCAACAAGATTTTCGAAGAATTCCTGCCGCGCATGGGCGTGGAGGTGACCTTGTGCGAGACGATCGATCACGAGGAGATCGAGCGTGAAATCGCCAAAGGTTGCCAGTTGGTGTACCTGGAAACGCCGACTAACCCGACCCTGAAAATACTCGATATCCAGCGTTTGGTGGCTGCGGCCAGGCGCGTAGGCGCCGTGGTGGTGGCGGACAACACCTTCGCCACACCGTTGAATCAGAACCCGCTGGCGCTGGGTGTGGACGTGGTCATCCACAGCGCGACCAAGTTTCTCAGTGGCCATGGCGACGTGCTCGGCGGCCTGGTGTGCGGCGGTGAGTCCTTGATGGCCAAGGTGCGTCATTACCGAGAAATCAACGGCGCGACGCTTGACCCGTTCTCGGCGTACATGATCATTCGTGGCATGAAAACTCTGGTGCTGCGTATGCGTCAGCAGCAACGCAGTGCCCGTGTCCTGGCGGAGTACCTCTGCTCCGAACCATTGGTAGAGGCGGTCAATTATCCCGGCTTGCCCAGCCACCCGAACCACGCTGTGGCGCACGCGCAAATGTCCGACTTCGGCGCCATCGTCTCTTTTGTTCTGGTCGGTGGAATGGACACGGTCAAGGTGCTCCTGCCACGTCTTCGATTTGCCCACTGCGCGGGCAATCTCGGCGCGGTGGAAACCATTTACGGCCCGGCTCGGACCACCAGTCATGTTGAGAACACGCTGGAGGAGCGACAGGCTCTGGGTATCTCCGAAGGACTGGTGCGGGTCTCTGTCGGCATCGAAGACACTGATGATTTGCTCGACGATCTGAAGCAGGCGTTCGCTTTTGTCAGATGTTTGCGGGATGAGCCGGCACAGGCAAACACACAACTCTCAATCAATGAAACGTGTACCGAGGCAGCAAGCTGAAGTTTTAACGTTGATACCTCACGACAAGGCCGTTAGTGGGGCGTTCATGAAGAGGAATAATAATAAAACTTAGTGGCGACCTGTTTTTACTCTGCCGAGTAACTCATCGCAGACGTTAATGCGTGCCCTAATAACTTTCATGAGAAAAAAACCATGTCCATAAAAGAAGAACAACTCAACACGCGCGCTGGTTTTAAACAGGAAATGCAGACGCGCCATATTGTCATGTTGGCATTGGGTGGTGTTATTG
Source organism: Pseudomonas sp. IT-P253 (assembly GCF_949768125.1). Lineage (NCBI taxonomy): Bacteria > Pseudomonadati > Pseudomonadota > Gammaproteobacteria > Pseudomonadales > Pseudomonadaceae > Pseudomonas > Pseudomonas sp. IT-P253. Next base: position 161,239 of record NZ_CATKPT010000077.1, read on the forward strand.
GTACCGGGCTGTTTCTCACGTCCGGGTACACCGTTAACCAGGCCGGTCCCTTGGGTGCGGTTATTGCTTACATCATCGGCGCACTCATGGTTTACATGGTCATGATGTGCCTGGGCGAATTGGCGGTGCAGATGCCGGAAACCGGTTCGTTCAGCACTTACGCTACGCGTTTTCTCGGACCTGGCACCGGCTACACCGTGGCATGGTTGTATTGGCTGACCTGGACGGTGGCGATCGGCTCCGAATTCACCGCGGCCGGCATTTTGATGGCGCGTTGGTTTGCGGATACACCGGTATGGATCTGGAGTGCGCTGTTCGCGGGCTTGGTGTTTCTGACCAACGTGATCTCGGTGCGCTTGTTCGCTGAGACCGAGTTCTGGTTGTCTCTGGTCAAAGTCGTGACTGTGGTGGTGTTCCTGCTGATCGGCGGTGGCGCGATTCTCGGCCTGCTGCATATCGATCAGGCGCACAGTATCGGGATGAGCAACTTCACTCGCGAGGGGCTTTTCCCTACCGGGTTCATGCCGATTGCCATGACATTGCTGGCGGTCTCTTTTGCATTCTCCGGCACTGAACTGATCGGTATCGCCGCGGGTGAAACCAAGGACCCTCAACGCAATGTGCCGCGTGCCATTCGCACTACGGTGCTACGTTTGGCAATCTTCTTTGTCGGGACCATTTTCGTCCTGGCGACCTTGCTGCCACGTGAACAGGCCGGGCTCGTAGAGAGTCCATTCGTCACCGTGTTCACCTACATCGGGATTCCGTACTCCGCCGATATCATGAACTTCGTGATCATCAGTGCCTTGTTGTCGGCCGCCAACTCCGGTTTGTACGCCGCCTCACGGATGCTCTGGACCCTGAGTGACCAGGGTCACCTGCCCAAGCAATTCTCGGCCCTGACCCGCATGGGCACACCGCTCAATGCCATCATCGTCAGCATGGCCGGCGGTGCCGCATCGTTGCTCAGTAGTGTGTTTGCCGCCGACACCATCTACCTGGCGCTGGTGTCGATATCCGGGTTGGCGGTGGTGGTGGTGTGGATGAGCATCGCCGCCAGCCAGATTGCTTTCCGCCGTCACTATGTGGCCAATGGCGGCGATGTCCGCGACCTCAAGTTCCGCGTCCGGGGTTATCCGTGGGTACCACTGGGAGCGCTGGTCTGCTGCAGCCTGGCGTGTGTCGGAATTGCGTTCGACCCTGAACAACGGGTGGCTCTGTATTTCGGTTTACCGTTCATCGCCTGGTGCTATTTCGTGTATTACATTACCCGCAATAGCCGCGAGCGACGCCTGTCGCTTGCCCCCTTGGCACAACCGTCCGATGCGTTCTAGGCACTGTCGACGGGGTGGGCAAGCGTGCTCGGTGCGGGGGGTGTCAATAAGGTCCAGGGAATGAAGCAAAAGACGTTACCTCCATTGAACTGGCTGCGGGCATTTGAGGTGTCCGCCCGCTGCCTGAACTTCACTCACGCTGCCGAAGAACTGTTTTTGACCCAGGGTGCGGTCAGCCAGCAGATCCGCCAATTGGAAAGCCACTTGGGGGTGGCGCTGTTCAAGCGCTTGCCCCGTGGCCTGGGGCTGACCGAGGAAGGGCAGGCCTATCTGCCGGTGGTGCAGGATGCGATTACTCGACTGGCGGTGGGGACCAATGAGATTTTTGGCCAGCACAAACGCCGGCCGATCAAGGTGCGCGGCAGTCTGGCGTTTTTCGTGCACTGGCTGGCGCCCAAGCTGGTGGGCTTTCGCCAGGCCCATCCCTATGTCGACATCCGCTACATCAGCAACATCTGGGTCAAGGAACTCGATGGTGAGGACGACATGGAGATTCGCTGGGGCCATGGTCAATGGCCCGGCCTGGTGTCGCAGCGACTGACCTGGGACACCTTGTTTCCGGTCTGCTCGCCAGCCCTGATGGAGAGTTCGCCACTGAAGGTGCCGGCGGACGTGGCGCAGCATCCGTTGTTGCATGTGCTGGGCTACGAAGAGGGCTGGGGTTACTGGCTGAACATGGTCGGTGCGGACGCCGTCGATTCGTCGACCGGTATGCAGTTCGACACGTTGATTTCCACCTTGCGTATGGCGGAGTTGGGGCAGGGTATTGCCCTGGCCCGGTCCTCGATGGTTGACGAGATGCTTGAAGACGGGCGACTGGTCGAGCCCTTCGCCTTGCGCATCGAAGCCAGCGAGTCGTTTTACCTGGTCCGCGGTTCCGGGGTCGACCAGCATCCCGACGCGGTCATGTTTTCCACCTGGCTGGTCGAGCAGGCACATCGTTTCAAATGAATGGCCGGAGCCAACCATGCGCTATGTGAGTACACGAAATTCGGCTGTGCAGGTCGATTTTGAAAAAGTCGTATTGTCAGGAACGGCCGAGGACGGCGGGCTGTTCGTCCCCCTTGACTTGCCACTGTTCGAACCGCAGGACATCGCCAATTGGTCGACTTTGTCCTATGACGAACTGGCCTATCGGGTCATGAGTCCGTTTGTCGGCGAGGCTATCCCCGAGGCAGACTTCAAGCGCCTGCTCAAGGAGGCTGGCAGCAACTTCAGCCATCGTTCCCTGGCGCCCTTGCATCAGGTCGACCGCAACGAATGGGTGCTGGAACTGTTCCATGGACCGACCCGTTCCTCGAAGGATTTTGCCGCCCAGTTGCAAGCAAGGCTGGTGCAATACTTTCTGTGCAAACGCGGACGTCGCGGGGTGGTACTCGGTGCCACCAATGGCGATACCGGGCTGGCGGCCATCGAGGCATTCAAACACTGCGATGAAACGGTCGTGGTGGTGTTTTACCCAGAGACGGGTGTACCGCAGGATCAACTTCAGCATCTGCAAGCGGTGGCGCACCCCAAGGTTCATAAGTTCGCAGTCAATGGCAGCTTCGACGAGTGCCAGACCATCGTCACGCGGCTGTTCCGGCAGTGGCCGTGCACGCAGCACGAGGCGATCAGTTTCAACTCCAGCAACTGGGTCAGTGTGTTGGCGCAACTGGTGTTTTATTTCCACGCCGTGCTGCAACTGGGGGGCGGTCAGCGTCCGATCGGCTTCAGCGTGCCGGCAGCGAGCTTTGCCGAGGTATATGCCGGGTACATCGCGCAGAAAATGGGCCTGCCGATTACCCAGATGATCGTGGCGACCAATCAGAATGACGCGTTGCATCAGCTGTTTCTGAAGAACCACTACTCCAGGTTGCGTGCCAACAAGACCTTGTCGCCAGCCATGGACCTGTCGATCTTTTCTAACCTGGAGCGTTTCCTCTGGGAACTCTACGGGCACGACGATCAGGCGGTCAGCGGCCTGATGGCAGCGTTCGAATCCAGCGGCGAGATGACCCTCTCCAACGAGTTCTGGTTGCAGGCGCGCATGATCATCGACTCCTACGCGGTCAGTGATGAGCAGACGCTGAAGGAAATCACCTCGCTGTATCGCGACACCGGTTACGTCATCGACCCGCATACTGCCACCGGCGTTCTCGCGGCCAGGTTGTACCGCCGAAGCCTGGTGGCACCGATGGTTACCCTGGGGGAAATTTCACCGGCCAAATCGGCCGTGCTGCTCGGCGAACTGGGGATCAGCACGCCTGTGCAACACCGCCCGGTCGCGGAGCAAGGACCGGCGCAGCTTTACCGGATTCAACCGGATGACTTCGATACGATCTATCAGCTGCTCGGCGCGTTATGAAGGCGCTGAAACAGGAGGCCACGTGAAGCGAATTCTGGACCCTCTCGATGAGCGCATCATCGCTGAACTGCGGCTCAATGCCAGGGCCGCTCACGCCGAGCTGGCGGCCAAGGTCAACCTGTCGCGCAATGCCGTGCGTCAGCGCATTGAACGGCTTGAGCGCGACGGTGTGATACAGGGTTATACGGTGCGCACGGGGGAAGGACGGCAAGCCTCTTCGAACATCAATGCGGTGATCTTCGTCTACCGCTACGACCGCATGCGCGGCGCAGAAGTGCTACAGGCCCTGCGAGCAATACCGGAAGTCATCCAGTGCGATGTGATGAGTGGCGAGTTCGACCTGATGCTGCGGGTCGGCGCTGCGAGCCCGGAGCGGGTGCATAAGGTCTGGAGTGAAATCTCCGCATTGCCGGGGGTGGAGAACACGGTGACCTCATTTGTGCTGTCGTCTGTCGTCTAGCCTATTTTCATTCTGAAAAAGCCAACCAGTGTTGGCTTTTTTTATGCGTGACGCTTTGCCCGGGTGCTGGTCAAAACGTCCACAAAATAGTGCAAATTGGCATATTTCACTGCCCTGGCCGCGCCCCTAATCTAGTGCCCAACAACCCATCACTCGGATCAAGGGCATAAAAAAATGACTGAATACAAACTGGCACTGGTCGGTTTTGGTGGTGTCAATCGGGCATTGGCTCAGTTGATTGCCGAACGTAACGAAAGCTGGAAAGCCGAATTGGGTTTCACCCTGAAAATCGTCGGCGTCACCGACCTGTTCCTCGGTTCGGTGATTGGCCGCGAAGGGCTGGATGCCGCTTTGCTGGCCAGGTTGCCGACGGTCAAAGGTGCCCTGGCGCAACTGCCGGGTGGCGAGGCCGAAGCCCTCAATGAAGCGGTAATCAAGGACTGCGGCGCGGACATCATTGCCGAAGCCACTTTCACCAACCCGGTAGACGGCGAGCCGGCCACCTCGTTCTGCCGCTGGGCACTGGAAGGCAAAAAGCATGTAGTTACCACCAACAAGGGACCGATTGCCCTCCACGGCGCCGAGCTGAAAGAGCTGGCCCGACGCAATAACGTCGCCTTTGAATACGAAGGTTCGGTGATGAGTGGCACGCCGGTAATCCGCTTGGCCAAGCAGGCGCTGGCGGGCAGCTCGATTGTCGGTTTCGAGGGGATTCTCAACGGCACGTCGAACTTCGTTCTCACCAGCATGGAAGGCGGCCTGGGGTTTGCCGAGGCGGTCAGCAAGGCTCAGGAACTGGGCTATGCCGAAGCCGATCCGACGGCGGATGTTGAGGGGCATGACGTGCGCCTAAAGGTGGTGATACTGGCCAACGAACTGTTGGATGCCAAGCTGAAGGTCAGCGATGTCACTTGCAGCGGTATTTCCTCACTCGACCTTCGCGACATCGAGAAAGCCCGGCAGGATGGGGCTCGCTGGAAGCTTATCGGCGCGGCCACGCGGCATGCCGATGGTTCGGTCAGTGCCAGTGTCGAGCCGCGCCTGTTGAGCAATGATCATCCACTGGCCAGTGTTTCCGGCGCCACCAATGCCGTGTCGTTTACCTGCGAACTGCTCGGCGCGGTGACGGTTTCAGGGCCGGGGGCCGGGCGTACGGAAACAGCGTTTGCGCTGCTGTCGGACATCATCAAGATCCACCAGTCTGTTGTGCGCAACTAGGAGAAAGCCTGTGAACCTATCGCGTCTGACCCTGGAAATCGTTGAGCCGCAAATCGAAGTCTTTAACCCCTTTGACGGCACCGTCATCGGGACCGTAGCGGATGTCTGTGCGTCGCAGGTTCCGCAGTTGCTGGAGCAGGGGCGCAGCGGTGCGCGAGCCTGCGCCGGGTTAGCGCGTCATCGTCGGGCACGCATTCTCGAACAGGCTGCGTTGAACATCGAACGTGATGCCCGGGCGTTTGCCCGGCTGATCGTCGACGAAGCCGGCAAGACCCTCAAGCAGGCGGAAAAAGAGGTCAAGCGTTGCGTCAACACCCTCAAGCTTTCTGCCGAAGAGGCCAGGCGTAATGCCGGGGAAGTGGTGCCTTTCGATGCCTATGAGGGCTCCGAGTCGCGCCAGGGCTGGTTCTCCCGCGAGCCCCTGGGCCTGATCGTCGCGATCACCCCGTACAACGATCCGTTGAATCTGGTGGCACACAAGCTCGGTCCGGCAATTGCCGGCGGCAACGCGGTGATTCTCAAACCGTCTGAGCTTGCGCCATTGTCGGCCATCAAATTGGTGTCGTATCTGGTTAAGGCAGGGTTGCCCGAGTCGGTGGTCACAGTCGCCACCGGCGGCGCGGAACTGGGCAAGGCCTTGGTCGCCTCCCGTGAGGTACGGATGATTTCCTTTACTGGCGGCTTCGTCACCGGGGAGCAGATTGCCCGCACGGCCGGCCTGAAGAAGCTCGCCATGGACTTGGGCGGCAATGCACCGGTGATCGTCATGGGCGACTGCGACCTTGAAGCCGCCGTCGAGAGTTGCCTGTCCGGAGCCTTCTGGGCTGCAGGGCAGAACTGCATAGGCACTCAGCGGCTACTGATTCAGGCACCGATCTATGCAGCGTTCCGTGAGCGTTTCGTCAGCCTGGCTCAGGCGCTTGTGATTGGCGACCCTTTGCGTTGCGAAACCGATATCGGCCCGATGATTACCCGGCAGGCAGCACAAAATGCCGAGCAAGTGGTGAACGACGCGTTGGAGGAGGGCGCCACATTGCTCTGCGGCCATCGGCGACAAGGCTCGTGCTACGCCGCAACCGTCCTGGAAAACGTCGATCATTCCAGTCGGCTCTGGCGCAACGAAGTCTTTGCTCCGGTAGTGGTGTTGCAGCTTTTCGAAACCTTCGATGAGGCCATTGAGTTGGCTAACGAGCCCGAATACAGCCTGCACGCCGGGATCTTCACCAATGATCTGGCAACGGCCATGAGCGCCGCACGGAGGATCGAAGCCGGGGGCGTGATGATCAACGATTCTTCCGACTACCGCTTCGATGCAATGCCGTTTGGTGGTTCCAAGTACGGCAGCCTGGGCCGGGAAGGGGTGCGCTTTGCCTATGAGGAAATGACCCAGCCTAAGGTGGTGTGCCTCAACACGCTGGGCTGATCGACTCAAGGAAAATCGAATCGGGTCGTTTTGCATTGGGAAGGTCTGGTCACCCGCCCAATGCTTTTTTTTGCGGCAAAAGCGGGGTTGTATCAATGTCCGCTGGCAGCGGCACTTGCAGCTTGGCCGGGTCATACGGCTCGCCGCCTCTAGACTGCTTCGCGCAGTGCATTGGCCACCAGAGAAAACGCCGGGGAGGGTTGCCGACGGTTGGGGTAATACAAATAGTATCCAGAGAACGGTGGGCACCAATCGTCCAGGACACGCATCAGCCGACCTTCCTGAAGGTGTGGTTCAAATTCCTCCTCGGGCAGGTAGGCAATGCCCAGTCCCGCCAATGCCGCATCGACTATGTGGACAGACGTGTTGAAAGTGAGCTGGCCGTTTACGCGCACGTTCAACTGTTTACCACTCCGCTCAAAGTCCCACACATAAAGCCCGCCTGATGTCTGCATGCGCTGGTTGATACAGCCATGGCCCATCAAGTCTTGCGGGTTCTTGGGAATGGAGCGGTTGGCAAAGTACGCTGGCGAGGCGACGACAGCCATCCGTAAGGCGGGTCCTATGGGAACTGCGATCATGTCTTTATCAATGGTGTCACCCAGACGCACGCCCGCATCGAAACGATCAGCCACGATGTCTCTAAATCCGTAATTGACGTCGAACTCGACCTTGATATCCGGGTATTCATGTAGCAATGAAGTGAGCTTGGGCAGCAAGGTTGTCCGCAGGACATGATCGCCGCACGTGATGCGCACTGTGCCGGCCGGCTTATCGCGCAATTGCGTCAGTACATCCAGTTCCGCTTCGATTTCATCGAAGCGATTGCCGATGGCCTGTAACAGTCGCTCGCCAGCTACCGTAGGCGAGACGCTGCGCGTGGTACGCGTCAGCAACCTTATCTGGAGGCGCGCTTCCAGACCGCTGATTGCCTGACTGAGCGCAGATTGGGTGACACCCAGCACCGCGGCGGCTCGGGTGAAACTGCCTTCGCGCGCCACTGTCACGAAGGACAGCAGATCATTGAGGTTCCTCCTGACCATTATGCAACCCCCTTTGCATCAAATTGATTAGCTGTACTTATAGACCTATTAAGTATTCATTAGCTAGTCGCGGGCGAGCTCGTTCGTCACCATGCCCGCCATGAATATGAATGAAGGTAAGGCCCCAATGGGTACTGTTTCCCCTGAAAACGGGGCCCCCGCTTGCTGGAACGGTGTCTTTGCAATGACGCTTTGCGTCTTCGCGTTGATCGCTTCGGAGTTCATGCCCGTCAGCCTGCTGACGCCGATGGCCGTCGATCTTCACGTCACCGAAGGTTTGGCCGGACAAGGCATCGCGATCTCCGGGGCATTCGCAGTACTGACCAGTCTGTCGATCTCGGGGCTTGCCGGAACCCTCAACCGCAAGACACTGTTGCTGGCGCTGACGGGGTTGATGGCCGTTTCCGGTGTGGTTGTCGGGCTGGCGCCAAACTATCTGACATACATGATCGGCCGTGCTCTCATCGGGGTGGTCATCGGCGGTTTTTGGTCCATGTCCGCTGCGACGGCCATGCGGCTGGTATCTGCCCACGAGGTTCCCAAGGCTTTGGCCATCTTCAACGGTGGTAATGCGTTGGCTACCGTGATTGCCGCACCGCTGGGCAGCTATCTGGGTTCGGTCATTGGCTGGCGCGGTGCCTTCTTCTGCCTGGTGCCAGTAGCGGCGATTGCTTTCACCTGGCTATGGATCAGCCTGCCGTCCATGAAGGTGGATCAGCGCCCGCCGGGTTCGCGCAACGTCTTGAAGCTGTTCAAAAACCGGTCCGTGGCGCTGGGCATGGCTGGCTGCGGCGCTTTCTTCATGGGGCAGTTTGCCCTGTTTACCTATCTGCGACCTTTCCTCGAAACAGTGACGCGGGTTGACGTATCCACGCTGTCGTTGATTTTGCTCGTGATTGGCGTAGCAGGCTTCATCGGCACCCTGATCATTGGTCTATTCCTGAGGCGCGGCCTGTACCGGACACTAGTAACTATTCCCGTACTGATGGCCTTGATCGCCTTGACCCTGATCCCCTTTGGAACCTCGGTCATTGCCGTTGCTGCGCTGCTCGGCTTTTGGGGGTTGATGGCTACCGCGGCCCCAGTGGGCTGGTGGAGTTGGATCGCACAAGCCATGCCAAAGAATGCTGAAGCGGGTGGCGGTTTGATGGTCGCCGTGATTCAGCTGGCCATCGCGCTGGGCTCGACCATTGGCGGCCTGCTGTTCGATAGCAGAGGCTACCAGGGCACTTTCGTGGCGAGTGCAGTCATGCTGCTGCTGGGGGCCTTTCTGACTGGCCTGACATCGCGCTCGAAAACGCCCGCTGAAAGAGTTAGCCAATCTGTTGAATCGACCGGTTGAATCTACAGCCGACTGTTGACTGGTGCGAAGCTCGCCATCGACCGGGGATTCGATATTCAGGCTATAGGCAATCGTAAAGGTGTGCGGCGACGGTCAGTAAGAGAGGGGGAGGTATTGATGCTGTCTGCGGCGCCACGAATCGATCCGTGGACGAGCAGCTACCCGGTTGCGCTGCACTTGAGCATCACGCTGCGTCAATTCCTGTTGCAACCGCCAAGCCACCGCTACACCAGGACAATACGTTTCAGCTTGGCGTTCAGTGCGGCGAACGCCACTTCGGTACTGGCCTTGTGGTTGGTGATGAGCACGTCGATGCGCTCTGGCGGGCAGAAGGCGACGCGGCTCTCCACGCCAATCTTGCTGTAATCGGCGAGGATGACCACGCGTTCGGCATTGTCGGCCATGGCGCGCGCCACTTCGGCTTCGCGGTGGTCGTAGTTGCTGGCACCGCGCTGGGCGTCGATGCCGACCGGCGACAACAGCGCGAAGTCGGCTCGATAGCGGCCAATTTCCGCCACCGTGGTGCTGCCGACCGTCGCCGGCGCACGGTCGCCGAGTGAACCGCCCAGTACGAGCACCTCGTTGTGCTGGCCGCCAGACGCGGCGGGGGTGCGCAGTTGCAGTGCCACGTTGAACGAGTTGGTGATCACGGTCAGCCCTCCCAGCTTGGCCAACTCTTCGGCAAGGATGACGGTGGTGGTGCCCGCGTCGATGAACACCGTCTGCCCGTGCGACAGCAGGCTTACCGCGGCGCGCGCAAGGTCGCGCTTGAACTTGACGTTGCTTTGCGCTCGCTCGGCGATTGGCGCTTCGTCCTCAACGCAGATGGCGCCGCCGTGTATCCGCTTCAACTCTCCCTGTTCTTCCAGAGCGACCAGGTCGCGCCGCACAGTCTCGCGTGAAACATTCAGCTCGGTGACTATGCGGTCGGTGGTGACGCGCTGCAAGGTCGATAGCAGTGCGCGGATCCGCTGATAACGCTCTTCTTGCCACATACCGGTGTCCCTGCTGTTTGAATCGCTGTCCGAGCACGCATTGTGGAGGGGCGTCGGTCGCTGTCAAGTTTGGTGCGGCCCCATGATCATCTGGCTGGCGCAGCCTGCGCGTCATGTTTGTGTAATGTTGAGGCATTATTGTTTTTTTGTGTATTTGAAGCTAGCCTCTTGGCCGGACGGGTTTTTCGCTCGTCCGTATTTTGAAACACGCTTTCGCCATCGCCTCGGTTGTAACCTCTCGTCTAGAAGTAGGAGCTATGCCATGCAGCGTCGCCAGTTTCTGAACACCCTCGCCACCGTTTCCGTCGTCAGTCCGCTGTTGTTGTCATCCCGCATAACGCAAGCCGCCACGCCCCCAGCCACGCCTGGTGAGCTGGACCCGGCGCGCTGGTCGCCGCTCAACATGAAACGCCTACAGGCAGTGATCGACCAGCACGGGGTCAAGAGCGCGTCTTACCGCCCAGAGCAGCGCCCGTACGCGGTGTTCGACTGGGACAACACGTGCATCATGAACGACTGTGAAGAGGCGCTGCTGGTCTACCAGATCAATCATCTGCAGTACAAGCTGACGCCCGATGAGTTCGCCGCCGTGTTGCGCCAGGACGTGCCGAACGGCGCGTTCATGAAGGACTACACCACGGTGGACGGCCAGCCGGTCAAGATGGAAGACATCGCCAGCGATGTGGAAGCGGATTACCGCTGGTTGCACGCCAACTACAAGGGACTCGCCGGCGACAAGAGCCTGGAGGACATCCAGGCCAGCGAGCAATACAAGGATTTTCTCGCCAAGCTCTACTTCATGTACGACGCGATCTGCGACAGTTACCCGGTGGAGATCGGCTACAAGTGGATTCTGTACTTCTACAAGAACATGACCACCGCTGAATTGCAGGCGATGGCGCAGGCCTCCAACAACTACGCCATCGGCGACGCGCTGCGCAAGGTCAAGTACGAGAGTTCACGCACATTGCCGGGCAAGGCTGGGGTGGTGGCGGATACGCACTTTCATGGCATCCGCATCCATGAGGAAATCCGCGGCCTGATGCACACGCTGCGTGCCAATGGCATCGACGTCTATGTCAGCACCGCCTCGATCGACGATGTGGTACGCGTGTTCGCGGGCAATCCCCATTACGGATACGGCGTGCCGCCTGAGAACGTGATCGGCCTGCGCATGGCGATGGAAGACGGCAAGTACACCAGTCGTTATCAGCCAGACTGGCACTTCAATTACGGTCCGGGCAAGACCGTCGGCATCAAGAACGTACTGGTTAAACAGAAGGGCTATGGCCCGGTGTTGGTGGCTGGCGACAGCGATGGCGATGCCTGGATGCTGCGCGACTTCAACGATACGGCGGTGGGGCTGATCGTCAACCGCATGAAGAAGGGCGAGATCGGCGCTGACAGCCAGCAGGCCGCTACCCAACTGGGCAACCCGAACGCCCGCTTCGTCCTGCAGGGGCGCGACGAGCACACTGGCCTGATGATTCCAGACGAGAAATCGCTCAAGTACGGTAAAGACGAGCTTAAGCTGCTGGCTTGATGGCGCTGGCTCGCGGGTGGTCGGTGGCCATCCGCGAGCCGCAGTGCTGCGGGACCCGAAAACCTACAACCTGGCATCTGCCTGCTTCTGCATCCTCTTTTCCATATCCGCCATGAGTTTCTGGCTTCCGGCAATCCTGAAAACCCGAAGTGTCAATGACACCCTGCAGCTGGGTGGGTATGCCGCTGAGACACATCATCTTTGGCCGTACTTTGCCTATCACTGCTTAGATGAGCATTGGCAAACAGAATGTAAACGCAGCTCAGCACTAATCTGACTTGTAATGGTCAATAAGTCCCGCACGACCTTCAGCGGTAGTGCTGCTCGGAGCCGACCGGATCAGCATCGGTATTTTGAACAAGGACATTGAAAACATGCTCGCTGCAATGTAAACAGCCACTGCCTCCACCTGGTTCCGTGAATCGGGACTCGCTATACGTTTGCCCTTCAATCCCATTCGAAGATTTTAAAGCATGTACCTACGCAAAATTGCAGTTGGGCTGTCGGCCCTTGTTTTGCTCTCGACCGGGGCAGAAGCCCGTAGTCTGCTGGACTTTATCAAGCCCCCCACCCAGCATCAGGAACAGGTGTCACGCTCGGGCTCGATCAGCCAGAACGCGGCGCTGGACCTCTATTCAAACAAACAGAAACAGGCATCGTTCGACGGCTGTGCAGATCTGTTCCCGGCCGCCAATCCGATCAACATGGCCACTGTGCCTGCAACAATGAAACCCTTGGCCCTGTGTTCCGACAACTTTGCGGTGCTGTACTCGCAAACCAGCAAGACGCCGCTGGTGGTGGTAGAGCGTCTTAATGCAGCGCAGCTTCAGGATGCAAAAGGCGAGGAGCGCACCAACCAGTTCTATCCGGACCCACGCATCCCCAAGAGTGGGCGGGCAGAGTTGAGCGACTACCGTAGCCAACATCCGGCGGTGGACCGTGGCCACCAATCCCCGGCAGCCGATGCCCCGAGCCCCAATGCGATGGCTCAATCCTTTGCGCTGTCGAACATGGTGCCGCAAGACCCAACCAACAACCGGAAGATCTGGAGCAAGGTCGAGTCGGATGTCAGGAAGTTTGCCAAGCGAGCCGATGGCAATGTTTTTGTCTTTACCGGCCCGCTCTTTGACCCAGGCCACACCACCGTTGGCGACAACAAGGTCTGGGTGCCGACGCGCCTGTTCAAACTGGTTTACGACGCATCGTCCAAGCGGGCCTGGGCTTATGTATTGCCCAACGCAGAAACCCGTATCGAGAAACCGATGGACTATGACACTTTCGTAAAAAATACGGGGCTCAAGTTGTTGGGGAATCTACCGGTCACCGGTTCCGTAGGGCGCACTTGATGGCTTGATGTAACGCAATATGAACAGCCTCGTAAGGCGAAACCATGCCTGCGCTTGTTCTAGCTTCTTTTCAGGTATCCCCGTAAATATTCGGCGAGTGCTGTCGTAAGTTCGGCGGCACTGCTTTCTACCTTCCACACGAGAAAGTAAGCGTTGGTTGCCTCTAACGTCGTTGCGAATGGCCGAACCAGACTGCCCTCGGCCAAGTGAGCTTGCGAGACCACATCGGAGAGCAAGGCAATTCCCTTTCCCTGGACCGCTGCCGCTATCGCATGGGCAGCGGAGGGTACTTTTACCCGGATGTTATCGGAGAGCTTTACCCGTGCAGCCAGTGACCATCTGCTCCACTGCTCGCCGCCATCTTCGTGCAAAAGCGCGAAGCCATGGAGCTTGCGATCTCGGCTGTGCAGATCCATTCGACCGAGCAGGGTGGGAGCGCACACCGCGCAGAGCCGGACTTCACTCAGTAGCTCCCAGCGTTTGCCGGGGAACGGCGGCTGGTCGTAGACGACGGCAATATCATTGGCATGCCAATCTACTTCTGCACACGTAACCGCCTGATTAATCGACAGGCTGGTCATATTGCGGCTGGTCGCAAATTCGACAATCGCGGCAGTCAGCCAAGCGATGCCGATAGAGGGGGGTAGTGATACCGACAGTGAGCGCTCCTTTGGCTCGCCTTCACGCTCAACCGCAAGTCGTACCAAGTCGGCCAAAGTGCCTAGTGCATCAGACACGGATTGATAAAACTCATGCCCGGTTTCAGTCAGTGTCACATTCCTGCCAGTGCGCGCGAATAGCTGAACTCCGGTGATGTTGCTCAGCTTCTTTAGCTGCAATGAAATCGCGCTTGGGCTGAGATGGAGTTCGTCTGCGGCACCGCGCAGTGTGCCGAGCCTGGAGACAGCTTCGAAGGCCCGCAGGTAGGGAAGAAACGCCAGTTTGTTGGTCACTGAAAGGCTCTGTGCAGGTAGCAATTGGTTAGCTGATGAAAACAATAATGTGCTGGATTAATCGCTTTAACTCACGATACCCGATTGCTAGGCTGGCTTGAAACCCTGGAGGAAACCATGATTACTGCTCAGCCTTTCAATTATCCCTACGACGGCAAATTGGTGCCTGCGGCAACGGCATTGCTGGTGATTGATCTTCAGGAGGACTTTCTGTCCAACACGGGCTACTTCGCTCGAAGCGGATACGATCCAGCGCCTTTAAGAGCAATTCTCCCCACGGTAAACCAGTTGATCCAAAAGGCCCGATCAGTGGGAATACAGGTCATTCACACCAGGCAGGGTTATCGGGGGGACCTGGCTGACATGACGCCCTATGAAAAATGGCGGCGGCGACAGGCCGGGCTTGAAGGTACTGACGTGTTACTACGTTCCAGTCCGGGTTTTCAATTGGTCGCCGAACTGGATGTGGGTGTCGATGACATCATCGTCGACAAAACCTGCAACAGTGCCTTCACCTACACCGAGCTTGAGCACATTCTGCGTGCGCGTGGCATTACCCATTTGCTATTCAGTGGCTGCACGACCGATGTCTGTGTGCATACGACCTTGCGAGAGGCGTGTGATCGCAACTTCCAATGCCTGACTATTTCTGACGCTTGTGCCAGCGGTGACCAGTACGCCCACGATGCCGCGTTGTACATGGTGACCGTGGAGAACGGAATTTTCGGCGCACTCACTGATGCTGCCGCCGTGCTGGAAGGACTGGCTCGGCTCGATGGTCAGACGCTATGAAGTGCTCGGACCCGCTCGCCGTCGAGGGTGTTTCGCAGTGCTATATATCGCTGATGAAGCTCACGCCCAAAGGCTTGGCCGAGCTACATGACAGCCCATCGCGGCGAGCAATGAGTGAAAGTCGTGTAGCCCGGCAAGGGGGGCGTTCTCTGGCGTTTTACGCAACCCTTGGGGAGTACGACTTTGTCCAGGTATTCGAGATGCCCAGCAATCAGGCAATGATGCAGTACGTGCTCACCGCACGTCGCGATGGCTATGTAGAGCCCCTGGTGCTTCCCGCGTTCAGCCATGAAGACTTTGACCGAATCCTGGCGAACCTGGCCGTCTTGACTTGATCTGGTCGGCACCGGAAACGGTGGTATTTCTGACCAATATCAGTGATCACGACTGGCCAGCCGTGCAACCCATGGATTGGCACTCAGACCGTGCAAAAGCACGCTTAGTAAAACGGTACAGACAGCAGCAGACACCAAGGTACGACTGGCTTGCAGAGGGTAGGTCAATATCATGACGGCGAAGACAATGCTGGCCAGGCCTCGCGGGCCGAACCAGCCGATAAAGAGGCGGGTTTCGAAATCGAAGCGGGTTCCCACCAGACTGATCAGCACTGGCAGTATGCGAATCACGGTCAGGCTGAGCACCGAGTAAAGCCAGATGTTCAGTGTGAGATTGCTCCAGGCCCAAGGGATCACCAGTGCGCCGAATATGACCCAGGTAATGACTGATAACAGGCTGGCGAACTCATCGCTGGCCTTGAGCATCTGGTGCTTTTGCTCGGTAAACAGAAAACTTGCGAGCAACCCACCGACGAACGCGGCGATAAACCCGCTACCGCCTAGTGTTTGTGCTGTGGCAAAGCACAGAATGGCGAGTCCGGGCAGGGTCAATTGTGACCACATGGGCGTTTGCCAACGGTGTTTTCCGGAGTAGCGCTGCAACAGCCAGGCGATGAGCGTAAGGGCAATACCGATGAATGCACCGATGCCCAGTTCCTCGACAACCAACTCCAATGCCAGTGAGAGGGGGGACTGCGTTTGCTCTTCGACCAGCAATGCCAAAAACATCAGCAACACTGGAACGCAGATCCCGTCATTCAATCCGCTCTCAACGTTTAACCCTTCACGCACGGATGCGGGAACCTTGCTATTGCTTACAACAGCCTTGCCGAGCGCAGCATCGGTGGGCGCCAGAAGGGTTGCCAGGATGGCCAATTCCAACGGCGGGACCTGTGGAAACAGCCAGACGCCGACTAGCCAGCCACCCACTATGGTCAGTGGTAGACCGATCATCAGCAAGCGTAGCGGAAGTCCTTCATTGGCCCGCAGAACCTTGAGGTCGGCGTTCGCCGCATCGCTGAACAGAACAATTGCCAATGTCAGCTCAGCCAGGAGCTTGAGGCCATCCTTGTCAATCCGGGGTTGCAGAATACCCAGAAATGCCGGGCCGAGAATCAGACCGGCAAGCATGAACATAAGCGGGCCATTGAGCAGGCGCGACTCGAAACGCCCCGCAAATATGCTGTAGGTCAGGAGGAAGGCGGCAAGCAGCGCTATGTTCTGATACATCAATGACCTGCCTGTTCATGGTGGGTTACTCCAGATGCTCTGGTTTGACCGTGTCCCCAGACTTCATATTCAGCTGCACCCGCAGGTCTTTAAACATCGCATCGTAGGTAAGAAGGCATTTACATTAAACATAGCAGTCCGGCCAACAAACCTGTCTGAACAGCCAGTGACATTTCATCTTGTCATGTCGACGGTATCGCTTCGGCGTGCCTGGGCAAGGCGATAGAAATCAGCGCGGCCAGCATGACAAAGGCCGTAGAAACCTGCGCAGTGCACCCATGAGCAAATTGCTTTTTTGAAGAGACTGGCGAATTACCGGCGATTTCGGTACTTACCCGCGCAAGCGTCGGTTCATTCCGGCGTTGTGGCCATGAGGAGGGATCGGCGTGGTAGTCGATTCCTCCTCCTGGCGTCCATGGCAATGATCAGGCTTGCGCTGCGCTCATTCCGCCAGTGGCCATGGATTTTTTGCGCACCGCTTGATAGAGCAGGCTGGACACCATGAAGCCCACAATAGCCAGTATGCTCATCAGGGTGAACACATAGTTGTAACCCTGTTGACCGGGGAAGTGGTCGAGGATCGCACCATAGATGACGTAGGCAAACATGCCGGGTGCATAGCCGATCAGGCAACCGATGCCGAAGGCCGAGCCGGTGATGTGCTGGGGAATGCCGACTTCACCCATGGGGGCCCAGAACACGCCGCGCATGGAGAACACGATCAGGGCGAAGGACAGGGTGGCGGCCATGCCCGCATAGATGAAGCCCGGGTTTTTCGGAATCAGCATGATCACGCCCATCAGCGGTAACAGCGCCAGGAACGCCCACTTCAGGTAACGACTGGTGCTCTTGAACTGCTTGTCGGCAATGAAACCGCCGGCAGGCCCGCCGAGGATCTTCAGGAAGTACTGGTTGATGATGCCGTAGGCGCCCACCAACGCGACGGGCAACCCGTACATTTCCTTGAGGTAGGGAATGAAATAGGTCAGGCCGCAGTAGACGATGTAGACCATGAACACGTTGAGGCTGACCAGCCAGATTCCCGGTACCTTGATCGCTTCCATCAGGTTCGCCAGGCCATTCTTCGGCTTGGCCACCGACTGCGCATTGCCACCCTTGAGCAGGAACCAGGTCAGGGTGCCGGCCAGAATGTCGATAACCGAGTAGAACAGGATCGCCGACTTCAGGCCGGTTTCGCCCGAACCCATGGCGACGAACACGCCCAGGGCGGAAAAGGCCACCAGTGTATCAACCACGCCACGCCCGCCTTCGAGCAGGCCGAACAACCGGCCTTGCTCCTGATCGTCACCCAGGTTACGGATGGCTTTGAGCAGCGATGGCCAGAACAGGCAGTCGGCACAGACGGCCAACAGACTGAACACGATCAGCAAACTGCTGAAGGGCGGAAAGGTCGCCAGGTACAACCCCAGGCTACCGGTCCCGATCAGGCCGAGGGGGATCAGTTTACGCGTGTCGTAGCGATCGGCGAGCAGCCCGCCAATCACGAACAGTGCGGTCGCGATGATCGCGTTGGCACTCAGCAGCATACCGATTTCAGTGTGGCTCAAACCCATGAATTCCTGCATGGGTACATAGAAGGCGTCCTTGAGGTTCGCCAGCTTGTAGATGGTGCCGCCACCGAGGATGAGGATCAGGAATCTAAGCCATTTGGCCTTGTTTTGAGTTGTCATTATTGTTCTCCGGGCGTAGTTGAGTCGTCAGGCTCAGGCGTTGGAAGGGGTGGCCAGGGTCAGTTCGGCCAGGGTGCGCAATTCGGCCAGCAGGCTACGGACATAGGCGACCTGGTTGTTCGCCCAGCGGTGTTCATCGGCGAGCATTCGCTCAAGCGAGTAGCCGTTCGGGAGCGGCGTTTCGCTCATCTCCCGGTAAGCAATGAAGGGATCGGTCGCCTCAAGGCTCTGGCGGAAGGCCGGGGCCACGTAGTGGTTTTCCTGCTCGAGAATGAATGCGATCACCTGCGGAGTTGCGTCGCCCAGCATCAACAGCTCGAACAGCATGCGGGCGCTGGGCAGATCGTCCTCGTCGCTGCCCTGCAATACGCCGTAATGGCCGAAGCCGTTTTGTTCGGGGACGATGCGCACACCCTTGAGGTGAGTCTGGCGGATGTGCGGCGCCAGGTTGCGCAGGGCCTGCAGGGGCTGTTCGCAGGCATTGATCATGTTGCCGAAGTCGAACAGCGCATGCAGGCGAGGGTGGTTGAGGCGGTTGAGCAGTTGCGCGATTTCGCCGCTCTTGAGTTCTTCATGCTGCTCGAAGTCAAAGAACAGATCGTGTGCGTCGGCCTGTTGTGCGAGGTAGTGCAGATCGGTCTCGATCACGTCCATGACCTGTGACAGCGTGCCCTCGTAACGTGAGTAAACACGGATGTTGCGCACCCCCAGGGCCCTGGCGATGGCAATCACCTGGTCGACATCCTTTTTCCGCGTGCTGCTGATTTCCAGGTGCACCTCCAGCCCCTGCGCTTTGGCCTTGGCGGCAAACGCCTGGAGCTGCGCGGGTGACATTTGGCTCAGGCTGTTTTCCTCGCCGTCGAGCAAGTGCAGGCTCAGGCCTTGCAGCTCGTGGCGATAGGCGAAGTCCAGCAGGTCGGCAGGGGTGACACGACCGTGGGTGAGGTTGGTCAGTAGCGGATAGGCGTGGGCAAACAGACGCAATTGCCCCAGACGCTCAAGCAACCGCTGGGCCAGTGCGTCCGTCAGCACGGGAACAGCCCCGTGTTCGACCACCTTATGGCTCAGCAAGGCGTTGAATCGTTCCTGGATCTTATTGTTCATTAGAGTCGTTCCTGGTTCAGACACCGGGTCTACCGGCGCAGCCTTTATCGCGCCAGTCAGGAACTCTCGATAGATCCATTATCAGTTAATTGATAAGACCACTTGCCTCGCATCAAGTGGTCGGCGGCAGGTAACCCAATGTGCGCAAGGCCCGGGCCAGCGCCTCGACACGCTCCCGGGCCTGGTTTTCAGGCGTGCCGGCAAAGCCGATCAACAGGGCCGGTGGCAGGGCATGCTTGATGCGGTAGTCGCTCAAGGCGTAGGTGTGGATGTTGTGCTGGGCCAGTTGCCGGGCGATGTCAGTGTCACTGAGTTCGGGGGGCAGCCAGGCGATCAGGTGCATGCCAGCATCCGCCTGCGTGATCCTGAAGAAGCTGCCAATCTGCTTTTCAAGCTGTTCGATCAATGCCTGCTGGCGCGCCTTGTACAGTGCACGCATGCGGCGGATGTGCCCCAGGAAGTGGCCTTCACCCATGAAGTCCGCCGTTGTCGCCTGAAGCAGTGTGGGCGGACTGCGATCCATGACCGCGCGCAGGGTGCAAAAGGGTTCGACCAGGGCTTGTGGCAGAATCACGTAACCCAGTCTCAGTGACGGAAAGAGCACTTTGCTGAACGTTCCGACGTAGATCACCCGGGCCATCTGGTCCATGGCATACAACGCCGGGAGGAGGCGGCCACTGTAGCGAAACTCACTGTCGCAATCGTCCTCGATGATCCAGCTCTGATGCTGCGCAGCCCAATCGATGAGTGCCTGGCGCCGCGCATAACTCAGGGTGACACCCAAAGGATGCTGGCGCGAAGGCGTACAAAACACCAGGCGGGCATCGGGGCACTCGGTCAGGCCTTGCTGGACATCGATCCCCTGTTCATCGATACGCAACGCAATTATCTGAGCCCCCTGGGCCTGCAACGCAATGCGCGCGGCGATGTGCCCCGGGTCCTCCATCCAGACGCTGTCCTGCGGATTGAGCAGCAGCATTCCCAACAGGTTGAACGCTTGCTGCGCGCCGGAAACGATCACCACTTGCCCGGCACTGCAGTCGATGCCACGCGCATCGAAAACGTACTCGGCAATCGCTGTGCGAAACGCCTGCAAGCCTTGCAACTCGCCATAACCCAGAATGGCCTTGGTTGGCTTGAGCAGATGACGGTTCATCAGGCGCCGCCAGATCGCCTGCGGGAATGTGTCATAGGTGCTGTGGCTGGGCAGGAAGGAGGTCGGGGTCGCAGGGTCCCAGTCGGCATAGGACACCCCGCGAAAATGATCGCTGCGCAGCGACAGCATCGACTGGCTCAGGTCGGACAGGCGTGGTGGCTGGCGCTGTTGCTCGTCCTCGATACCCCGGCTTTCCCACTCAGTGCCGACATACGTGCCGGCGCCAGTGCGCGAAGCCAGGAAACCTTCGGCAATCAGCTGATCGAACGCATTGAGAATGGTGATCCGCGACAACCCCAACTCGTTGCTTAAGGTCCGGGTCGACGGCAGGCGCACGCCCCCCTGGATTCTGCCGTTGAGTATCTGTTTGCGAATCTGCAGATACAGTTGGCGGTACAGGGGAATGGCACTGGCACGGTCCAGTTCGATAGCCGACAGCAGCAAACCTGCGGGGGATTTCATGACATGCTCGTCTGGATGAAATGGGATTTGACCTGGAAACCGTCAGGCGACGGCGAGGCAAGGGTATCGAGCGATACCCGATAAGTCATCCCTCTGGCGTTGATGTCCGGCGCAATCCGGTCGCTGGATACCACCGAACAGGCCGATGATCACGGCATTGACCAGGGCGTAACTCAACCACTCGGAAACTGGGGCGGGCGTGCCGGATTTCTGGTCGCGGTAGGCATGATCGAGCGACGGTGCTCGAGCACCGGGTTCGCTTCGCAACATCGGCCGCTTCAATGCTGGCCTGCTTTCAACCAGACCGAGACACAGAGTCCGCTTTTTTTTATCTCGTCCGCGAAGCCCAATCGAACCTGTGCCCCCGTGCGATCTGCTATCGCCTTGACGATAGATAGCCCCAACCCGGACCCTGTTTCATCGGTTTCCACGCTACGGTAAAACGGATCGAACACCCGCGTTTGTTCGTCTTCGGTGACACCGGGGCCGGAGTCCTTGACCTGCAGGAGGACCGTCTCCTGTACCCGCTCAACCGAAAGGTCGATTCGTCCACCCGCGGGGGTATAACGGATCGCGTTATCCACCAGATTCCTGACCAGGATTAACAGGTCGGTTTCGTTGATGATGACCTGCGCGTCCTCAAGACTTTCAACACCCATATCGATGCCCTTACGTTCTGCCAGCGGTAACAAATCTTCCAGTACGCGTCGATAGACTTCATGGATTGATACCGTCGTCTGTGGCCGGTTCGAGGTTGATTGTGCCGTCGCCAGGCTTAACAGTTGATCGATCAGTTTTCTGCCGCGCTCTATTCCCTGGGTCAACGGCAACAGGCGCTCGCGGGCTGGCGCCGGCATCGCTGTGGCTGTCAGCCGCTCGGCTTGCAGGGACAGGGCCGTCATGGGCGAACGCAGTTCGTGGGCGGCGTCGGCGACGAAGCGACGCTGGTTTTCCATGGACTGCGCGACGCGTGCCAGCAAGCGATTGATGGCCACGACGAAAGGCCGGATCTCGGTTGGCAGGTGGTGTTCGTCGATCGGGTGCAAGGCCTGTTCATCGCGTCCATCGATTTCAGCCGAGAGGGTCGCAATGGGGCGGAACAGTTTGCGCACCAGATCGCCCACCACGAGCAACAGCACAGGAAACAGAATGAAAAATGGCAGCAGACTACGCCAGGCGCTTTCGCGGGCCTCCTTGTCGCGTGCGCCGGTTTCCTGGGCGACGACAATGCGTTCGCCGCGGGCTGTGGTTCTGACCAGCACACGAAAGTCTTCGTCATCGACAGTCAAGGTCGATAAGCCATCGGCCAGCGTTGTGGGGAAGGGCAGCGGTATCAGGGCGTCATCGTTGCCGATCGCTTTGCTGCCGTCGGCCAGGTATTGCACGATGACCCTGGATTCTTCGTTGTCGCCATCGACCTCTTTACCGGTGGGATAGTGCAGTGGCATCTGCTGCCGATCAAACAGGATGGCCACCTGATGCAAGGTAGCGTCCTGCATTTCGTGGGCTTCATCGAACGCCGAGGCGAAAGCAAAAATCCCGGCTACCACTGCAACGATCAGGATGGCCAGCGACAGCGTGACGGACAGCCGTAATTGAACCGAGTCCCTCAAGCGCTTTTTGAAACCATCCATCCCATACCCCTGACGTTCTTGATGACATGGTTGCCTAACTTGCGCCGTAGCGCGTGAATCAGAAACTCCACCGCGTTGCTTTCCACTTCATTGCCCCATCCGTAGATGCGATCTTCGAGATCGGTGCGCGAGAGGATTGCGCCCGGCCGCATCAACAGTGCCTGCAACAGGGCGAACTCGCGACCGGATAATTGGACGTCGCGATTTTCTGCGGTGGTGGCTTGTTTGTAGATCAGGTCCAGCGACACCACACCGTTGTCCAGCACGGACAGGGCGCTGCCGCCTTTGCGGCGAAGCACGGCGCGCATACGAGCGAGCAGCTCCGCCATATTGAAGGGTTTGAGCAAGTAGTCGTCGGCACCGCCGTCGAGGCCGCGCAGGCGGTCATCGAGGCTGTCTCGTGCGGTGATGATCAGCAATGGCACCGGGTCGTCGCGGCCGCGAATACTGTCGAGTACATCCAGCCCGTCCTTCCCGGGCAAACCCAGATCCAGCAGCACCAGATCATAGTGTTGGGTTTCCAGCGTCGCGAGCGCGGTGAGACCGTTTTTTACCCAGTCAGTGGCGTAGCTCGCATCGTTCAGGGCGCCCTGGATGGCATCGCCAATCATCGGGTCGTCTTCGACCAACAATATCCGCATTTCCCGCTCCAGAAAAAAGGCGCGACCGTCATGACCGTCGCGCCTGTATTGAAACACCTGTGCAAGCGTTTGTCCGCCGTGGATCAGCGCTGCGGGGGGATCATGCGGTGCCCTTCATTGAATCGAAGGCCTTCAACAACTCACTCATCATGGCCTTGCAGTCGTTTTGTTGCGGGTTACTGGCGCGCAGGGCATCGAGTGCGCGGTCGATCGCCTTGTCGACCACATGCCAGTCGCTGGCGGCGCGAGGTTTGATGCCGGCTTCGGCGGAGTCCCAGGCGGTCTCCAGATCCTTGATGCGGGTTTTCGCGCCGGGCAGATCATATTTGTCGACAAGGACGGCAACGTCGGCGGCAATGTTGCGGAACTCGGACAGGTCTCCCAGTTTTGAGCCCGACAGGGTTTGAGTGCTCACCGAGCCGGAGGTGGCACCTGCATTGGGCTTGTCGGCAGGTTTCGAACAGCCGGCGGCGATGCTGAGCAAAAAAATCGACGAAACGATGGCGACGTGGCGAATGATGTTTTGAATCTGGCGCATAACGATTCCTTGATGGGCTCTTGAGCGTTTACTGAGTGACTGCTTTGCGATTGCCGGTGCTGATTTGCGCGACCGCAACCAGCAGGACAATGACGCACAGGAAGATGGCACTGGTCCAGGCGGCGCCCATTCCAAGGCCACCGTAGGTTTTGGCCTGGGTCAGCAAGTCGCCGAGGGAGGCGCCGAACGGTCGAGTCAGGATGTAGGCGATCCAGAACGTCAACACCATGTTGCAGCCCATGCGCCAGGCCACCAGGGTGGCAGCGATCAACGCACCGAAAATCACCGCGCCGAGGGTGAAACCAAGGCCCAGAGCTTCGGTCGCCAGGTCTCCGGCGGCGGTGCCAAGGGCAAAGGTGCAAAGCACGGTGGCCCAATAGAACATCTCCCGCCGCGGCGTGACGATTTCACGGATCGACACGTTGTGTTCCACCCGGTACCAGACCAGAAAGTTGATGGCGAGCAGGGCGGAAAAAACCGCTGTGCTGGTGTACAGGCTCACGTCCAGCATGTCTGTGAGAATGTCGGTAATTTGTGTCCCGACAATGCTCACCAGTACGACGGTCAGCCAGTAGATCCAGGGCGTGTAGGCTTTGGTGCGCAGTTGGCAGAACAGTGCGATGGCCAGCAAGATCGCCATGCCGATACTGGTCCAGCCAGCACCGAAGCCGACATCGACGGCCAGAAAGTCAGCGCCGGTTTCACCCACGGTCGTGGACAAAATCTTGATCACCCAGAATGACAACGTCACTTCAGGTACTTTGTTTAGCCAGTCGGCTATTGCGGGTTTCATAGGCGGATGCCTCTCCTGAGCAGCGCCAAATGTGCGCAGCGGAGAAGGTACGTAACGAAACTTAGCTGAGCCTGAGGGACGGTCATTTCTCCTCAGACTGGCAGCATCCGGCCAGACGGTTTGCCTTGCCCGAACTGATTGACTGTAACTTACCCCCGCTGCTCGGCCACCAACAGCAACGATTGCGGCTCAGGATTTTGCGGGTGCTGCGGCTCCTGCAGGCCGACCAGCCGAAAACCGGCCATGTCCAGGGCATTGAGCCAGCTGGACAAGGTGCGGAAGTACCACGGCATGGCCTGCCACTGACCCTTGAAGTGAGCGAAGGTCTCTTCCCGCCAGCCATCCTGGTAGTTGCCCGCCGCGACGGTCCACGGATGCAGCGTCTGGATCACCAGCGCGCCGCCAGGGGCGAGCAGGGCGTTCATGGCGGCTAGCAGCGGGATGATGTCCTGCTGCAGCAGAGCGAAGTTGGCGCAGATCAGATCGTAGCCGCTGCCGATGTCCACCTTCGCCTCCACCAACGTTTCATAGCTCGCCACATGCACCTGCGAAGAGCCCGCCGCCCGCGCTGCCTCGACCAGCGTCGCGTCGCCATCCACACCGACCGCCTTGATCCCCCGTTTCGCCAGCGCGCGCAACAGCCAGCCCTCGCCGCAACCCAGGTCAAGCACGCGTTCGGGTTGGCGGCCCAGCACCGCGAGCAGGATTGCCTGGTCGGTGACGTTAAGACGGCTTTCAATGGCGCCGGTACGAATGGCTTCGATCCAGGATCGGGCGTTGTGGTGCCAGCTTTGGAGGAGGGTGGTTTCAGGGTTAGGCATTTAAATGTCCGGGGCGGTAAATGGATGCAAGGATAGAACACGTATGGGGGCAGCGGACCTTGTTGTGTTCTTCCTTGCGTATATCTATCAGTCCTCCAGTGCTTCCGGTGAGACCACCCATACGCTGCACGGCATTTTGTACAGCAGGTGTTCCACCGTACTACCGACCAATCGGCCTATGCCACGATGGCTGACCCGGCCCATGACTATGACGTCAATGTCATAGGCATCGGCGTAACTGGACAGTACCCTTTCCGGGTTGCCCATGATCATGTGTTGGCGCTCCGGCGGGATACCGTTGCGCTCGGCCAGCTCGCGGAAGGCTTCACCCTGGGCATCGAACAAGGTCTTGGCGTTGCCTGAAGAGAAAAACGCCGAAGCATTATCGAAACCGAATTCGTCTGCACTGATGGATGAAAGGTCATGGGCATAGATCACATCGAGTTCGGCGTTACAGGTGCTCGCCAGTTTTGCGGCCTCGCGCAGAATCCTGTCGTTGAAACCTTCGTATTGGCCCTCCCGATGGAAGGGGTCGACGGCGGCGACGATTTTGCGCGGCAAGGCATGCCGCACATGGCTGACAAAATGCATCGGCACCGGACATTCGCGCAGCAGATGGATATCGAGGGGCGTGAAGATCAGGCGGGACAGGAGCGATTCGTGCTCCAGTGCCTTGATCAGGGCCGCCATCGGCTGTTCGTTGAGGTGAATGAGGATTTCCTGCAAGGGTCGTTCCACCCAGACCACTTCAGTGGTGACGTGCACCCCGATTTTGCGCAAGGGCCGGGCCTGGTCTTCGAGCCATTGGCGATGGCGCTCGACATACCCGAGTTGCATCTGCTCCCGCGCTTGTTCGTTGACCATACCGGCGGTCGCCAGCCCCTCCAGGTAATCGAACGCCACGATGTGCAGTGCTGCGCCTGAAGCCTTGGCCAGTGCGGCGGCCCGGTCGAACGCGGGGCTGTTTTCCATCAGGGGCGAGACGAC
The DNA here is from genome assembly GCF_949768125.1 of Pseudomonas sp. IT-P253. Lineage (NCBI taxonomy): Bacteria > Pseudomonadati > Pseudomonadota > Gammaproteobacteria > Pseudomonadales > Pseudomonadaceae > Pseudomonas > Pseudomonas sp. IT-P253. The sequence goes on from NZ_CATKPT010000077.1 coordinate 187,427, forward strand.
CAGCATGAAACGTGATTGCTCAGACATGACAACTCTCCCGTCGATCATTGCAGAACCGCTTGTGCACACAGACAACGGTGCAGGTGGGCAGTGGAATCTTGTGCTTATTCTGCTGCCGGCCTGGGGGCGGCGGCTTGATTTTTGTCAAACAGGCGGCTGACAGGAAACACCGCCTGCCATGCGGTGAGTCGCGCGCGCCCATCCACGGATTGTTGACCGACGTTGTTGCTGATAAAGATCAAGTCGCCTCCAGCAGGATCGCTCATTCTGAATGCCTGTTCACTCCATCCAGATGGCCGCGTGCCGAGGTGCCCCATGTCGCAGACTCAGCGTTTACTGTTAATTGCCCCGCCCGCCATGACCCGCACACCGGCGTTCGACCGTGCCGCGGCGTTGGCGCTCGCGATGCAACTGCCGTTGCACATCGTGGCCTTCGATTACTTGCAGGCCCTGGCGGTGGCTGGCCTGTTCGCCCCCGAACAAATCAACCTGGCCCGTGATGGGTATTTGCAAACCCATCGGCAATGGCTCTCGGAGCAAGCTGCTTTGATGAGCAAGCATGGTGTCGAGGTCACCAGCGAAGTGGTGTGGGTGCAGCATCCTTACGAGGAAGTCCTGCATTTCGTCAACGAGATGTCGTTGGCACTGATCATCAAGGATGCCCAGGAAGAATCAGCGTTGAAACGGGTGTTTTTCACACCACTGGACTGGCAGTTGCTGCGCGATTGTCCAGTGCCGGTGCATCTGGTGACGAATGCACTCCGACCAGGGCCGCGCAATGTGTTGGCGATTGTCGATGTGCTGCGCAGCGAAGAGCAGGACTTGGTGTTTAACGATCAGATTGTCGACGCTGCGGTGAAGCTGGCCGAGCAATGCGTTGCAACGCTCGAATTGGTGCATGTGTATGACTGGACGGCGGTGTATGCCCAGGATATGGGCTTTGGCGCACTACCATTGGCCACCGGGATTTATGAAGCCTTGGGAACGGCGCAGCGAGAAGCGTTTGCAGCCTTGGCCGAACGCCATGGCGTGCCTGTGCAATCGCGGCACTTCATCGAGGGCTCACCGCTGAGGAGTATTTGTGATTTTGCCGCCGAGCATCACACCGACGTCATTGTCATGGGGACGGTGCAGCACAATGGATTGAACAAGCTGTTGGGGACCACCGCCGAACAACTGTTGCATCGGGCGCCGTGCAGCGTGCTGGCGATCAAACCGGGCAGGGCGTTGTAATCCTGAGTGTCGAAAGGCCCCGCGATGAACTGTTGGCCGGTGCATCGCGGGGCAATTTTTTACAAGTGGAGGCGGTGAATGACTTGATGGGTGTCATCGGGATCATTGTGTGTCTCAAAGCCCAGGAATTTGGCCAAGTCGCGCATCGGCGCATTGCTGGAGGCATCCACCGAATACATCTGGCGAAAACCGTTCCTGCGAGCCGCTTTGATCAAATGCTCCATCAGTAGCGTACCCAGGCCCAGATGCGTCCATTCATCGGCAACCGTCACGGCGCATTCACATTCATGCTCGCCGGTGGCGGCGTAGCGGCTGATGCCAATCTCGATCAGTTGACCGTTGTCGTGGACCAGCGCGACGTAGGCCATGCGCTGTTTGTTATCGGTGTCCATCAACTGGTCGAGCATGGCGGCACCGGGTTCATTGATCTGCGCCAGAAAGCGCATGTGCCGGGATTCGGGGGACAGCCGCTTGATGAAGGCGTATTCACGCTCGCGGTCTTTTTCAGACAGTGGCCGGATCAATATATGACGGCCATCCTTGAGCGCTTCGATCCAGTATTTTCCGGTGACCGAGGCATAGGCTGCGGCGGCCCGATCATTGTGGTCTTTGACAGTGAGCATGGGGTGATCCTCCATCCGGTTTGAAAGGTCGGCGTACGGTGATGAACCGTGCGGTTCATTCCTTTCTACGCCGCTGGCGATCCTTGAATCTGATCTGGATCAGAGACCCGTAACCTGGGACGTTCATTCGCGCGTGTTTGATGTAAATCAACCCGGGGGAGGGGGTGACGAGCGCAGTCTTGAATCTACCGGCGCTTGAGAACCGGTGTCGAGCCGAGGTGTGTGATGGGTCAATATCAACGTTTGTTGCTGATCGCCGACCAAACCCTGCATCAGTCTCCCGCCATGCTGCGTGCCGTCGCACTGGCCAAGGCCAGCGGTGCCGCGCTGGATGTACGGGCTTTTGTCGAGCCGGCGCCGGTGGTGCATGTATGGGAAGAAAAAATCGACGAGGCCGGGTATCAGCGCTACCTGCGCCGCCATCGTCGCTGGGTGGCCGAAGAGCTCGAGCGACTCGGCAGCCTGGGGCTGGAGGTGACGGTCGAAGCGGTGTTCACGACTCATCCACTGCTGGACATTTTAAAGGCGGTCGAAGACCTCAACCCCGACCTGCTGATCAAGGATGTCACCCTGGAGCCCGTGCTCAAGCGGGTGTTCATCACACCGCTCGATTGTCACTTGCTTCGCGAATGCCAAATCCCCGTGCACCTGGTCAACCAGGCCCGTTACGGGTTGCCGCATCGGGTCGTGGCGGCGGTGGACCCGTTTGACCCCACCACGCAAATCACTGGGCTGAACGACACCATCATCCAGACGGCCAACGCATTGGCCCTGCAATGCGACGCGCCGTTGCACCTGCTGTACGCCTATGACTTGTCACCGGCGTTCAATGGTGATGCGCCGCTGGTCAGCGGTGGCTGGGGAGTGGATTTCATCGAGGAACTGCGCGAATCCTTGCACCTGGCTTTTATCACCCTGGCAGACCGCTACGGTGTGCCGCCGGAGCGACGGCATTTCGTCATGGGTTTGCCGGTGCCGGTGATCAGTGAGTTTGTCGAGCAATACCTGGCGGATGTGGTGGTGATGGGGACCGTGCATCGGGTGGGGATCGACCGCTTGGTCGGCAGCAACACCGAGCGCGCACTGTATTCGGTGCCGGGAAGTATTCTGGCGGTCAAACAGTCAGGTCCGAGTGTCAAGGGGTGAGCACGATCGCTCCTTTGATCTGGCCGGCCCTAAGGCTCGCCAACGCCTGGTTGGCCTCTTCCAGTGCGAACACGGTGACATCGCTGTGTACGGGCGTATGACGCAGTTCTTCAAAAAAGGCCGTGCCGTCTGCGCGGGTCAGATTCGCTACGGAGCGCACGCTGCGCTCGCCCCACAAGAGCCGATAGGGGAAGGTCGGAATGTCGCTCATGTGAATGCCGGCGCAAATCACACAGCCGCCCTTGACGGTAACCGCCAGCGCCTGCGGCACCAGCGCACCGACAGGGGCGAAAATCAGGCTGGCATCGAGCAGGTGCGGCGGCGGCTGATCTGAAGGGCCGGCCCATTCGGCCCCCAGTGATCGGGCATAGGTCTGGCCTTCACTGTCATCCGGCCGAGTGAAGGCATACACCTGCTGCCCGCGCCTGCGCGCGACCTGGATGGCCAAATGTGCCGCTGCCCCAAAGCCATAGAGGCCCAGGTGGCGTGCACCCTTGGCCATTTGCAAGGCCCGAAAGCCGATCAGCCCGGCGCATAACAGCGGCGCGGCTTCGGTGTTGGAGAGTGCCTGAGGAATAGGGAAGCAGAAGCGTTCGTCGGCCACGGTGTACTCGGCATAACCGCCGTCCAGATGACAACCGGTGAACTGCGCCTGATCGCAAAGGTTCTCGCGGCCAGACTCACAGAACACACATTGACCGCACGTCCAGCCAAGCCAGGGCACGCCCACCCGTTGACCGATGAGGCCGGACACGACCTCTGCCCCCACCGCCGTGACTTCGCCGACAATTTCATGACCCGGCACGCGCGGCAGCACGGCTTGTGGTAACTCACCGTCCACCAGATGCAGGTCGGTGCGGCACACGCCGCAGGCCAGGACTTTGATTAACAGTTGGTGTGCACCGGGTGTCGGGATGGGACGTTCCTCCCATTGCAGCGGTTGGCCGGGAGTACGTAGAACCATGGCACGCATGATGATGCTCCAGACGTGCAGGTGTTAGCTGAGGGGGCGATGACAGCCCGCGACCAGTTGCTTGAGCCCTTCCATGTTCTGGATTTTGACGTCGCGACCGGCTATTTCCACCAGTCCCTGATCCCGCAGGTGCGCAATGCCCCGGCAGATGGTTTCCAGACGCAGTCCCAGGTAGGAGCCGATTTCTTCGCGACGCATTTTCAGCACGAAGTCGCTGGATGAATAGCCACGGATACTGAAACGCTGCGACAGGTTCAGCAAAAAAGCCGCCAGCCGCTCGTCCGAGTTCATGTTGCCCATCAACATCAGCATGCTGTGATCACGCACGATTTCACGACTCAGGAGCTTGTTAAGGTTGTGCTGCAGTGACGGCAGGCTCTGGGCGAGTTTCTCCAGTTGTGCAAAGTGGATGGGGCAGACTTCGCTGTCCTCAAGGGCAATCGCATTGCAGGCGTGCTCTTCGGCACTGATAGCGTCCAGGCCGAGCATCTCGCCGGGTATGTGAAAGCCGGTGACCTGTTCACGCCCATCGACTGACACCATGCTGGTCTTGAATGAGCCGATACGGACCGCGTAAAGCGAGCGCAACGGATCGCCAGTGCGGTACAGCGCTGCCCCCTTTTTAACCTTGAAGCGTTGCACGATCAGCGTGTCCAGACGCTCTACCTCCTGCCCGGTCAGGCCAATCGGCAGGCACAACTCCAATACGCTGCAGCTGGAGCAAGCAGGCTTGAGGTGCTGAACTTGTTGGAGGGGACGAGTTTCGGGCATGGGAAATGACGCCATCTGAGGATGCAATAAGCATAGGTGGCCGGTCTTCAGACACTCGTTTCATTCGGGCATTTTCCGGGGGAAATCGACGAACGGGAAAACCCGGTTCCGGCAGCATGGGTCGTCTATGCATAGAATCCCTGCATCAGTCAGCTTGAGCGCCGGGTTTGAGACTTGATGTAAATCAAGTCTTGGGCGTTTCAGACCCCCAGAATCGACGAAAGTCTACCGGTGCACCGACCCTCTGGCGGAGAAACCCATGAGCGATTTTCTGAGTGCTGAGCAACTCGAAGGGCTGGATGCCTATTGGCGGGCGTCCAATTATCTGGCCGTCGGACAGATCTACCTCAAGGATAACCCGCTGCTGAGCGAGCCGCTGACCCTGGCCCACATCAAACCGCGCTTGTTGGGCCATTGGGGCACGACACCGGGGCTGAACCTGATCTACACCCACCTCAATCGGCTGATCAACCAGTACGACCTGAACGTGCTGTTTGTCGCCGGCCCCGGCCATGGCGGGCCGGCTGTGGTCGCGCAGACCTACCTTGAAGGCACCTATACCGAGTTCTATCCCGCGGTGGAGCGCAACACCAACGGCCTGGTGCGCCTGTTCCGGCAGTTTTCCTGGCCGTACGGGATTTCCAGTCATCTGTCGGCGCAGGTTCCGGGTTCGATCCATGAAGGCGGCGAACTGGGCTACAGCCTGGTCCATGCCTATGGCGCGGCGTTTGATAACCCGGACCTGATCGTCGCTTGTGTGATCGGTGACGGCGAGGCCGAAACCGGCACGCTGGCGGCCAGTTGGCATTCCAACAAGTTCCTCAACCCTGCGCGCGACGGGGCGGTGTTGCCGATCCTGCACCTCAACGGCTACAAAATCGCCAACCCCACGGTGCTGTCCAGAATCAGTGAGGACGAGCTGTCGGCCCTGCTGTATGGTTATGGCTACGATCCGTATTTCGTTGAAGGTGATGAGCCGGCGCAGGTGCATCAGGCCCTGGCCCGGACGCTGGACACGATGGTGCTGAACATTCGCGAGATTCAGCGGCAGGCGCGCCGGCCTGGGCCATCCGCAGCGCCAGAGCGGCCGCTGTGGCCCATGCTGGTATTGCGCACGCCCAAAGGCTGGACCGGTCCGAAATTCGTCGATGGCCATCGAGTCGAAGGTACATGGCGTGCACATCAAGTGCCGCTGGCCGATTTCCAGCAGCCGATTCACCTGCGGCAACTGGAGGAATGGCTCGAAAGCTACCGACCTGATGAACTGTTTGATGCCAATGGCACCTTGCTTCCTGACATCGCCGCATTGGCGCCCACCGGACACCGGCGCATGAGCGCCAATCCCCATGCCAACGGGGGCTTGTTATTGCAGCCGCTGAACCTGCCGAGATTTTCCGACTATGCCGTGAAACTCGACGGGCCCGGCAGTCTGCGCGCCGAGGCCACGCGCGTACTGGGCACTTTTTTACGCGATGTGATGAAAAACAATCTGCTGTCGAACAACTTTCGCCTGTTCGGTCCCGATGAAACCGCCTCTAACCGACTGGATGCGGTCTATGAGGTCAGCGCCAAGGTATGGATGGACCCGCTGGAACCCGATGATGTGAACCTGGCGGCCGACGGCCGGGTCATGGAGATTCTCAGCGAGCAGGTGTGTGAGGGCTGGCTCGAAGGCTATTTACTGACGGGGCGCCATGGTTTGCTGTCCTGTTATGAGGCGTTTATCCATATTGTCGATTCGATGGTCAATCAGCATGCCAAATGGCTGAAAACCGCGGCCGAGGTGCCGTGGCGCAAACCCGTTGCTTCGCTCAATCATTTACTCACCTCCCATGTCTGGCGCCAGGACCATAACGGGTTTTCCCACCAGGACCCGGGGTTCATCGATCTGGTGGCAAACAAGAAGTCGGACGTGGTGCGTATCTACCTGCCGCCGGACGCCAATTGCCTGTTGTCGGTAGCCGATCACTGCTTGCGCAGCCGTAATCACATCAACGTCATCGTCGCCGGCAAGCAGCCGGAATGGCAGTGGCTGGCTATCGATGCCGCCAACCTTCATTGCCAGGCGGGCATTGGTCGTTGGGACTGGGCGTGCCGGGATGATCAAGACCCGGACGTGGTCATGGCGTGCGCCGGTGATGTTCCGACCCTGGAAACCCTGGCCGCCGTGACCCTGTTGCGTGAGTACGTACCGGATCTGCGGGTGAGGGTGGTCAATGTCGTTGACTTGATGGTGCTGCAGCCCTCGTACCAGCATCCCCATGGGTTACCGGACAGTGCGTTCGATGAATTGTTTACCGTCGACAAACCGGTGATCTTCGCCTTCCATGGCTACCCCGCGCTGATCCACCGACTGCTGTACAAGCGCAACAATCATGAGAATTTCCATGTCCGTGGCTACAAGGAGGAGGGGGCAACGACCACACCGTTCGACATGGCCGTGATCAACAACCTGGATCGCTATCAGCTGGCGCTGGACGTCATCGAACGGGTGCCGCGACTGCACGATCAACTGCAAGTCGCGCGGGCGCGTTACTGGTCGACCATGGAGAAACACAAGCTTTACCTCATCGAGCACGGCCAGGACATGCCCGAGGTGCTGAACTGGCAATGGACACCTGCGGCGGGATCGACGTGACCACAGGAGGTGGCCTGGGCCGGTGTGCGTGCCGTGGGGCGGGCTTGCAGCGCTCAGGCAGTCTGCAGAAGTGATGTCGCTATTTGCTCTTCCAGTATCTTTGCATTTCGAGAAACAGAAACGAGGCGGTCCAGGAAATGAGTACCAGGCCGGTCAGCGCCTGAAGCCCGGTCAGGTACTTCAGGTTGCCCACGGGGGTAACATCGCCAAAGCCGATGGTCGTGTACGTGGTGAAGGAAAAGTACACGCAATCCATGAATGTGCCATCGAAGTTGCCCGTCAGATGGCCCCATTCGCCGGAGCGTGACATCAGGTAATAGACCAGCGCGAAGCACCAGACTTCCATGGCGTGGGCCAGCAGTGCGCCGAACACCCCGACAACGATCCTGAACCGGCTCCAGAGTTTGAGCCTCGGTAGCCAGTCGTTCAGGCGTGACAGGCATTCATAGTGGATCACCACGACGACGATCACTACCAGGGTATTGATCAGCGTGACGGCCAGCATGGCGAACCTCCAGCGATAACGGGTGGCGTCACGGTGATTTGAGGGCTATCGGGGCACTTTGCATCGGCTTGAGCGGCGCAAACTCCTCGGGTGTCAGGTTTTCTTTTTCGACCAAAAGACGGGCCCCCGCGTCCAGGTCGGCCCGCAGACTCTCGAGCAAGGCCTTGGCCCGCTCGTAGGCTTCATCGAGCAGAGCACGAATACCCAGGTCGACTTCCCTGGCCGTTTGTTCCGAATAATCTTTATCACCGCCCCCCGACATACGCTCGCCCAGGTAAGTCGCGGTTTGCCGCTCCAGCACCGACTGGCCAAGCTCGGCACTCATGCCGAACCGAGTGATCAATTGACGGGCGATATCCGTGGCACGGGCCAGGTCATCGGCAGCCCCGGTAGAAATCTGGCCATAAGCAAGGTATTCGGCGGCGCGTCCGGCCATCAAGACGACAATCCGGTCCTTGAGCATTTGGCAACTGATGAGGAAGTGATCTTCGGTCGGCCGCTGCAGCGTATACCCCAGCGAACCGATGGCGCGAGGGACGATAGAGACTTTGTGCACGGGGTCCATGCCCGGCAGATGGCTTGCGGCCAACGCATGCCCCATCTCGTGATACGCCACCACCTGACGCTCGTCAGGACGCAACAGGCTGCTCTTGCGTTCAACCCCCGCGACGAGTCGTTCCACCGCCGCCGTGAAATCGTCGAGATTGACCGTTTCGGCACCGCGCCGGGTGGCGACAATGGCGGCTTCGTTGACCAGGTTGGCCAGGTCCGCGCCCGTGAAGCCGGTGGTGATCTCGGCAATACGCTCGCCATCGAGGCCAGGTTTCACGGTGATTTTCTGAAGATGGACCTTAAGGATCGCCGCTCGACCTTTGCGATCAGGACGATCGATCAGCACTTGCCGGTCGATCCGTCCGGCTCGCAGCAGCGCCGGGTCGAGAATCTCGGGCCGATTGGTCGCGGCCAGCAAGACAACGCCCTCACGGGGATCAAACCCGTCCAGCTCTGCCAGCAGCTGATTGAGGGTCTGCTCTTTTTCGTCGTTACCGCCAAATGCGCCGACCCCACGCATTTTGCCCAACGCATCCAGTTCATCAATGAAGATGATGCAGGGCGCCGCCTGCCGTGCCTGTTCGAACAGGTCGTGCACTCGGGCGGCGCCGACGCCGACGAACATTTCGACAAACTCGGAACCCGATATCGAGAAAAAAGGCACACCGGCTTCACCGGCGATGGCTTTAGCCACCAGCGTCTTGCCGGTGCCCGGCGGACCGACCAGCAACGTCCCCTTGGGAATGTGCGCTCCCAAGCGAGCATATTTAGCCTTGTCCTTCAGGAAGGAGACGATTTCCACCAGCTCGGCCTTGGCTTCATCAATTCCGGCGACATCGGCGAACGTCACTCCGGTATCGCGTTCGACGAACACTTTGGCCCGGGACTTGCCGATGCTCATCAACCCACCCATCCCCTGTTTTTCCGCCAGCCCACGAAACAGGAAATGCCAGATCACCATGATCAAAACAAAGGGCAGCAGCAAGCCCAACAGTCCATTCAAAAAGGTGTTTTCGTTGACCCCGGTAAAGCCGACACCTGATTGAACCAGATTCGCCGCCAGTGCCGGATCGACCCGCACCGTCGAGAACTGGGTGTGCCCCTCGATAGGCTCTTGCAATTTGCCGCTGATTTGATCTTTCTCGACCCGCAAATCGCTGACCTTTTGCTCGTTCAGCAGTTGCAGGAACTGACTGTACGGAATGTTCTGCACCGCACCACGTTCAACAAACAAAAATTGCACGAGGGTGAGTACGACAAACGTGATCGCGAAGTACGATAGATTCCATTGGTGATTCTTTTTCATGTTAGTGGCTCGACAAGGGACACGGGCCGGGCAGGCAGCCTGTTGATCCCCTGGGAAACCGCCGGCTCCCCAAGGTTTTTGGCTCAAGCAAGCAGCAAGTGGTCTTCCACTTTACTCACGCCGGGCACCGACCATGCTGCCCGTTCCGCGATCTGACGTTCGCGCCACAAGTGAACCCGGCCTTCGAGCTTCACCACATCACCTTCGACTTTGACGCGAATCTCCTGAGCTTCCAATTCAGCGTAGCGCTTGAGCGCTGCTTCGATGCGTTGCTGGATATCGAGCACATCCAGCCGGGGGCGGAGGGTGAGTCGATTGTCCACGCCGATCACGCCGGACAGCTTGCGCACGGACCGTTCCACGGTTTCTTTCTGGTACTGCCAGTCCACTTCGCCTTCCAGGGTGATCCGTCCGCCCTGCACAATGACTTTGATGTCGCCTTCGGGAACGTCAGAGCTCCAGTGGATGATTTTCAAGGCGCGGTTCGCAATGGTGTCATCTGCCGTGCCAGCACTGTTGTCCAGCCTGACCTCAATTTCTTCGGCCAGCGCACGTACGCCTTTGATGCCTTTTACCGCGCGTTCTGCGCTGATTTTCTGGGCGTAGCTGCTGACGTGGCCGGAGAGGGTGACGACGCCGTTGTTCACGGTCACACCGATGTTGGCGGCGTCGATCTCAGGCTGGAATTCAAGTTCTTCCAAAATGGTTTTACGCAGACTCAAATCGCTCATGACGGTGTCCTCTGACTGATTCGACATTACGACGGGCTGTGAGTGCCCATCAGTGTTTTCTACGCCTGAGCGCCGGAAGATCATTGAGCTATATCAACAATGCCTCTGTCAGCCTGCTGTCATTTGGCGTGCTGAGCAAAAGCCCCAATAGTTGACAAAGATCAGAGCCTTCACTCGACAAGTAGGGAGTAATTGCATGAGGCCTGGACAGGAAGTCGGGCTTGTAGTCGGGCAGGTAAAGCGTTCCCGGGACGAGGTATGTGATGCTGAAACTCAAACGTATTCTATTGATTGCGCCTACCGAAATGACCCGCACCCCGGCGTTTGACCGAGCGCAGTCGTTGGCCAGTGCAACCGGTGCGTTGCTGCACATTATCTCGTTCGATTATGTGCAGGCACTGGCGGTCGCCGGCCTGTTTAACCACGATGCGATGGCCCAGGCGCGGGAAGGCTATTTGCAGGTGCATCGACACTGGCTGGAGCAGCAAGCGCGGTTTCAACGGTGCATCGGTTTGCAGGTGACCACTGAAGTGGTCTGGGCCAAGTCGACCCCGGCGCACGTGCTCGAATACGTCAATGATTTCCATGCCGACCTGGTGATCAAGGACACCCATCATGTGCCGGCACTCGACCGCGCCTTTCACCGCCCGCTTGACTGGTTATTGTTGCGTGACTGTCCGGCCCCGTTGCATCTGGTAACCGACGCAAGAGAGCCAAAGCCGTTGAAAATTCTCGCGGCTATCGATTTGTCTCATCTGGAGGAGCTCAGCCATGGCCTGAATGACCGGATTCTCGACCTGGCCTCGACCTTGGCGGCCGCTTGTGGCTCCGTTTTGCATGTACTCAACGTCAGCAGCTGGTCAGTCCTGGGGGACAGTGACGTCAGTGTGCCGACGCTGAGCCTGGACGTCAGTCTGAGAGAAGCGGTCAACGATACTCAGGAAGAGGCTTTTGAGGAGCTTGCCGAACGCTATGGCATCGAGAAAAAACATCGACATTTACTGACCGGGATCCCCCACCAGGTGATTGGACTTTTCGCCCGACAAAATGCCTTCGACATGGTGGTGCTGGGCACGAGCTATCATCATGGGATCGACCGTTTCATCGGCAGTACCGCCGAGAGCGTGTTAAACCGAGCGCCGTGCAGCTTGACGATCATCAAGCCATTGTCCAGGTTCAACTGACAAGGTCACGGCGAGCTCAATGCCTCGGACGTATTGCGCCGGCGCATCAGCCTGGAGCCGGGTTGGTCGGTGCCGGAGCATCACGACAGCGTCGAACTCACTCCCACTCGGAGGAATGCACAATGAGCAACGAACAGGTGGCACCTGAGACTAAAGGTGTTGCAGTGAAGTTACTCGCAACGGTTGACCTGGGCCCCGAGATCGAGGGCATGGCAGGGCGCCAACTTAGAATGCGTTTGGTGACCATCGAGCCCGGGGGCGTCTTCGGGCCGATTCACGACCATAAAGACAGGCCCGGCACTGTCTACATACTGCAAGGAGTGATCACGGACCATCGTAATGGAGTCGCCACGGACTATGGACCGGGAGTGGGCTGGCCCGAGGACAGGAACACCACGCACTGGCTTGAGAACAGAGGAACGATTGCGGCGGTGGAGATCTCGGTCGATATTGTCAGGCAAACGTAAGCTCAGGCCCGACACCTGACAGGGGCGGGCCTGACACCAGGCAGGTTGAGATAAAAGAAAACCCTGCAGTTGAAAGCTGCAGGGCGAGTTGGCTGTTAGCCTTGGCTTGAGACCGGCTAACGGGTGTCCTCTTTTTTTCTTCAGTACATCGATTGAACCGAAGTTTGCGTTGCAGCTTGACCGTCTACAGGAGTACCTGTCGCTTTCACGTTGGGTATGAACGCGGCACTGCCAGATTCACGAGCGTGAAACATCCGGGCGCCGTTGTTTGGCTTGGTGGTGATCAATTGATGGTCGGCGGTCAGATAAGCCAAGGGCAATTGATTGATGTCTTTGTACTGTTCCACGATGATCGTGCGTTCAGGATTCCAGGCCTCGCCACTCTCTTTTTCCAGCCACGCCATCAGTGCTGCCGTGTCGCCTTTTTGCGGAATATCCGAATCAGGGGCAACGTAGTAGAACGGTGAGCCATGATTTTGCATGTACATGGGCAGCTTGTTGTCGACATCCACCATTACCATGCGCCATTCGTTCCACGGCGCAGTCTTGATGGCCTCTGCACGCACATCTTTGGTGAACTGTATGACGCCACCCCCACCACCATTGGTCCAGGGATAGATAACGCCAATAATCAAAAATAACAGCACTGCTGTCCCGGCAATACCCTTCGTCCAACCGGGCCCGCTGACTTTACCGGCAGCACGACGCTCGGCCATTCGCCGGGTTACCCACCAGGCAGCCAGCAATTGGGCAAATGGCACCAGAGGCAATACGTAGTAGCTGCGTCGGCTGCCACTGGCAGTGAAGAACAGGAACAGCAACCCCAGGCCGCAGATCAGCCAGCGAACGTTGGGTTCGGTTTGCTTCCAGTTGCGTACGGCCAACCACAGGCCGAGTATCCAGCAGGGTGCCCAGGGCAGGGTATAGATCGGCAGGTAGAGCAGATAGGTATAGATCGGACCTATGTTGTCGAAAGGCTGGAAGAATCGAACCACGTTTTCCCGAAATACCAGGCCAAGCCCACTCGACCCAAAAGTCGGCGCGCCATAGCGTTGCGACAGTATGAACGGCACCATGTAGAACGCGCCCCCCACCAGCATCGCCAGGAACATGCGTGGATTGAGATGGTTCTTCCAGCGTCCCTCGCCAAGCAAATGTGGCAGCAGCAACAGCCCTGGAAGGATGAATCCGATCAAGCCCTTGAACAGCGAGGTCAGTGACAGAAACAGGAAAAATACGACGTAGCGACTCAGGCGCGTGTCGTCCGGGCCGCGCCAATACCACCAGACAGCTGCCAGGACACCGCAAACAGTCAGGATGTCTGCCGTTGCGACCCGAGCCCAGAAAACGAAAAAGAACGTCGTCGCCAGAAACCAGCCGGCAAGCAGGCCGGTGCCTTTGCTATATAGCTGTTTGCCGATCAGGTAGACCAGCCAGACACTCAGCCACGCAGCCAGGACCGAGGACAGGCGTAGCGACCAGTGTCCGAGGCCGCCCATCAGGTGGGCGGTGGCAGCAATCAACCAATAGGAAGGCAAAGGCTTGTCGTAGTAGGGCATGCCCTTGAGGTAAGGGTCGAAATAATCACCTGTTTGCAACATTTGCAGGGTGATGTTTGCCCAGCGCGTTTCTGCGCCCCAAAGCTCCCTTGCCCCCAACCCGAAGAGCAGCAGAATCGCAGATACGCTCAGCAAAATGATCAGCGCACCATGGTCACTTTTCGAAAACCTGACTAACGAATTTTTCATGACTATTTTTCGCATCTTGCGCTCGCCGTGGTGTCGGGGAAGCGGCTGGAACATCAAGGCTATCAGGCGAAATGTGATGATATTGTTAGAAGATTGAAAATAAACCATTAGTTCTGATCTAAGCGTGTTGAAGGGGACTCTCTCTCGATCCATCGTAATGACCTCATGAGTATTCCTCATCAGTGCTGTCATTTCATCCGATCAACCCACACCCCGCCCAGCCTGCTGCGCAAACCACTGCATGATCACGCTACACGCCGGATGCGAAGCCGCCGAAGGCTGCGGGCACAGCGAGTAAATCCCCCGAGTCTTCAACGGCTGCCCAAACGGAACCACCAATACCCCACGATCAAGCGACTCCTGCGCCAGCTTCAGATCCGTCATTGCCACACCCAAACCCCGCGCCGCTGCATCCAGCGCCAGCTCATCGAGGTTGAAGGGGATGTGTCGGTAATCCTCCAGCGACTTCCCGCCGCATGCCGAAGTGCTTCGTTGTTTGGTTACTGCCCGAGACGAGAAAGTGTGTCGCGCATCGGTTCGACTGATACCCCGATTATCCCGTCGAGCGGTCTGTTCATCTCTTGAATAAGAAACATCGCAGCGGAGGTTGAAAGCGCACACGTAAACAACGCGACGATGACTGTCCCGTTGTAGGGGGCGAATAAGCCGAACGAGCCGAAAATAATCGATAACCACGTGACGAGAAAGATTAAAAATATATCGGGAATCGAGCCATTTGCTTGTAAGAGTGTTAACCACCGCGCTCCAAGCACCTCATCAGCAATCTGTTCCGCTTTGACCTTGAGCGCGTGCTGCAGATCGTTGCCTGGCTGCAAATTTTCAATCTGCCTTCTAAGAGCGTCCGAACGACTAATAGCCTGCGGACTTTCGAGTTGCGAGAGCTTTGACCTGTCGTGCGTTGCGATCACGTCGATCACGGCTGCATAGTTGTGCTTGAGTACCGTGCGGATCTCTTGGGTTTCTGGTCCAAACCGCGCTAACACTTGGTCGAGCTGAATGACCTTGGCTGCGTTTAGAATGAGCTGCGTGTTGGTCGTTTCGAAAGTGACTTTTGCGGACGAAATCAGTAACCCAAGAACCAAGGCAGCCATTGTAGCAATCAGTCCAGTCGCCAGCTTTACCACGCCGAGGGACTCATCGCTCAGGTGGTGTGCAGGCAACTGCTTTCGTATAAAAAGACCTAGTAGTGCACTGCCAAATACACACGCAAAGATAATCAACGCAACGAAAAGATGGCTCAATTGACTCTCCCTGTATGGCAATGGAATCTCACGCTTTGCAATGAGATGGTTACACGTTAGCAGGTACTGACTGAGCAGCTTCTTTTTGGGGGGGGCGTGCAACCCGGCAGCGGAATTTTGAACTCCCGATCCAGGGGCTTGCTCCTAACTCACAAAGCACTGCAGATGACAATGATGTGGCGATGACCTACCAACAGCTGCATAGCCGCGAGCCCGGCGCGATATTCGAAACCAATCTTCCAGCACGCCTGGACCGCTTGCCGTGGGGCCGCTTTCACTCCCTGCTAGTGTTCGCGCTGGGAATCACCTGGTTACTCGATGGCCTGGAAGTGACCCTGGCCGGCTCGGTATCCGGCGCTCTGAAAATCAGCCCCGAATTGCGCATGAGCAACTTCGATATTGGCTTGGTCGGCAGCACCTACATCGCCGGCGCAGTGCTCGGTGCCTTGCTGTTCGGCTGGCTGACCGATCGCCTGGGGCGGCGCAAGCTATTCTTTATTACTTTATGGCTGTATGTAGGTGCCACGGCGGCTACGGCGTTCTCCTTCAACCTGGAAAGCTTCCTGCTGTTCCGTTTCCTTACGGGCATGGGCATCGGCGGCGAATACACGGCGATCAATTCGACCATTCAGGAATTCACCCCGGCACGCTATCGCGGCTGGGTCGACCTGACCATCAACGGCACATTCTGGTTAGGCGCAGCGCTTGGCGCCAGCGGGGCCATCGTGCTGCTGGACCCGCACGTGGTCGGCGGCGACCTGGGCTGGCGCCTGTGTTTCGGTATCGGTGCAGCGCTGGGCCTGTTGATTCTGGTGATGCGTCTGTGGCTGCCGGAAAGCCCGCGCTGGTTGCTGATCCATGGTCAGCGCGATGAGGCGCGACGCATCGTCGAAGGCATTGAAGCGCGTCTGCGCGAACAAGGCCATGAGCTGCCGGCCGTGACCAGCAAACCTCTACGCCTGCACGCGCGGGACCATACGCCGCTGGCGGAGATCTTCCATACCCTGTTCATCCGCTTCAGCCGTAGCGCGCTGGTGGGAATGACCCTGCTGACCGCGCAGGCCTTCTTTTACAACGCGATCTTCTTCACCTATGCGCTGGTGCTCACCGATTTTTACCAGGTACCCGCCGAGCATGTCGGTTGGTACGTATTGCCCTTGGCACTGGGTAATTTCTGCGGGCCGCTGCTGCTGGGGCGCCTGTTTGACGTGATCGGCCGACGCGTGATGATTAGCTTCACCTACGCGACGTCCGGGATGTTGCTCGCGTTCAGTGGCTATGCCTTCCAGCAGAGTTGGTTGGATGTCACCCAGCAAGCCGCGGCATGGATGGTGATCTTCTTTTTCGCTTCGGCAGCGGCCAGCTCGGCCTACCTGACCGTGGCAGAAAGCTTCCCACTGGAAATCCGCGCCTTGGCCATCGCCGTGTTTTACGCGTTTGGCACTGGCCTGGGCGGCATCATCGGGCCGACGCTGTTTGGCCACCTCATCCAGACCCAGCAGCGCAGCAGTCTGTTGATTGGTTATCTGATAGGCGCTGCGCTAATGTGTGTGGCAGCGGTGGTGCAAGCGGTTTGGGGGGTGGCTGCGGAGCGTCGAGCGTTGGAGCAGGTGGCCAGGCCTTTGTCGCAGGTTGGGGATTGAGGTCGCGACTGACGGAAAGCGATCCAAAGCTGACTGCGCCTGAGCACTCAATTGAAGCTCGGTATTACTTTGAAACCATTTGCTGGGCTGATATAGGATGGTTTGAGGAGAAGGCATGCCTTCTTTCTCCCCGTTATTTCCCCATTCGTTCATCCAGTAGTCAGAGATTTCTCGCCAATTCGTCCTGCGAGGAGATGGACAGCTATGCTGAAGTCACTGCTTGTTATCGCTATCGGCGCATCACTCGGGGCCTGGTTACGTTGGTTACTGGGCATCAAGCTCAATGCTCTGTTCCCAACGGTTCCGCCGGGAACCCTGATCGCCAACATGATCGGGGGATACATCATCGGATTGACGATTGCCTTTCTGGCCGCAACGCCTTCACTGAGTCCCGAATGGCGACTACTGATCATCACCGGTTTCTGTGGAGGGCTGACAACCTTTTCTACGTTCTCGGCTGAAACTGTCACCTTGATTCAGGAGGGCAGGCTGCTTTGGGCAATTGGCGCCATTTCGCTACACGTCGCAGGCTCATTGGCGATGACCGCCGCAGGGCTTCTATCGTTTCAATTGATTGGCACACGCTAAAGAGGTGATCAGTCATGAAAGGTTTTCTGGTGATTTTCTTTACTCAACAGAACCGTCGTCATCACGGAAAAATGTTGGGTGACTGGATCGTCGATTTGGCCAAAGAAATGGGGCTGCGTGGGGCCACTCTGGCAACGGGTATCGAAGGCTTTGGGCATTCAGGAAAACTGCACTCCTCGCATTTTTTTGAACTGGCCGACCAGCCAACCGAGATCCGCTTGGCCATTACTGAAGAAGAGTTCATTCGCCTGTTTGAGCGACTTGAGGCCGAAGATATTTCCTTGTTTTACATAAAGGCCCCGGTTGAATTCGGAGCCGTCGGTAAACAAGCCAACCAGTCCAGTCATCCCAGCAGCTGAAGGCAAAACGATTGAGCACGTTCCCTACCTGGAAGCCCTCATTGTCGTAGAGCGTGACAGACCAGAAAGCGTTTACCGGTGAGGTATCACCTTTATCGAAGTGATGCGTGCACTTGTTGGCACCATTGAGTGGTTTGCCCCTTGTCCCACGAAATGCCCGCTCTTCAATTCACAGCTTGTAGCCGATCTGCCGCAACAGGTTCTTGCGCCACAGGATGTCTTCGTCGCCTTCAATGTCATTGGCACAGAAGCCATCCACTACGCCCAGGATTGCTCGCCCTTGTTCCGTCTCGGCGAGAATCACTTCAGTTGGATTGGCTGTAGCACAAAAAATATGGCACACCTCTGGAATCATTTTGATGGTGTTTAACACATTCAGCGGATAGAAACCGTCGCCCAGAAAAATGATGAAGCTATGGCCTGCGGCGATGGCTTTGGCATTCTTCTGTGCAAGTTCGATCATTGAGGTGTCGGTGCCAGACCATCGCACCAGGCATTTGCCGGAGGCTTCACAAAAAGCCACGCCAAACTGGATACCTGGCACGGCATTTACCAATGCTTCGTGGATGTCCTCGACGGACTTGATGAAGTGGGTCTGGCCCAAAATGAAGTTCGTCACATCTGGTTTATCGATTTTCAACGTGATGAGTTGCATGTCAAACGCCTCCTTTCACGATATTGGTACCAGAGTTTGTCAACAGACAAAGCATAGCTACTCATTTTGTTATCGCTCCGTCGGCCAATGGGTTCTGCGCCATGGGCCTGCATTCGTGCAACGACAGCATCTATACCGTCGACGGCAAACATGATGCGACGAAGACCTGAAGCGTTCACTGGCGTGTCCACCAGCGACGCTTTGCTTCAGAGTCCGGCCATGCTGATAGAATCGGTCAGGTTGTACATAACACCCCTCTGAGAAATGGTATGAATACAGAATTGACAGAAGAAGAGATGCGCCGGGCGCTATTCGGTGACTCTGAGCCTCCTGCGCCGGTAATTAACTCACACGTGCAAGAATCCGTTCCGGATGTCGTGATCGTGCAACCGGTAAAAGCAGCGAAGAAAAAGGAAGTCTCAAAAGGCTTCACGCCCAGGCTGAGAGTCACGCTGCGGGTGGGAAATGAGTTTGAAGGCGAGATGCACGAAATGGTACATGAGGCCGATACGCTGAGCTCCCTGGTTGCGGAGCAAGAAGCTACTAAGACGGCCAGAAAAAAATTCAGGTTTGTGGAAGTGGTATCGGTCAAGTCGATGTAAGGGGGGGGCGCTTTCACTTGGCTCGCTCGCCTGGCATAACCGCATTCAGTTACCGCGGGTCACCCGAGCGATTCGTGTCGATTGAGGCCTCAAGCATTAGGGGGCGGTAGTCGTATCGCGGACTGGCTTTAACGCCATCATTCCATCCAAAAATTTCAATGCCTAACTGATCGCCAGCCCCAGGCCCCATAGCTGGCGGTGGCGACAGGCAGCCTTCGGCCAAAAGCGTTTAGTCAGAGTCCACGAAATAAGGGGTGATTCAGTGGCGGCGTGGTTTGGGTTCTCTGCTGGCCTGATGCTTTATATGGACCTTGGAAGTTTTCATAGTGGCAACCCAGGCTCTTTGGTGTGGGAAAAGAATTTCTAGACAGGGGTTGACCACGTATTTTAATGCTGTACTATTCGCCTCCCGCTAGCGAGCAACGTGATGTTGGTTCTGGCTTAAGTGTTTGATTTTGTTAAAAAATCATTAACTTTTAAGGTTGCTGTTTGAAGGGATGCGCTGTAAGATGCGCACCTCGGTCGAGG
>NZ_CATKPT010000078.1:0-248 GCF_949768125.1 Pseudomonas sp. IT-P253
AATTCGTTCATCACGGCGTAGTTCATGACCAGCGGCAAGCCGTAGATAAAGCCTTCCTCGGCGATTGCCTTGGTCTGCTCGAGACTCGGCGCGGGCACGCCCTTGGCCACATCGGCCTTGTCTGCCTGCGTGATCGGATCGTTCTTGCTCGCACACCCCGCGAAAAGTGTTGAACTCGCTACGACGACCGCCGCAGCCATTGTCCAGCCCCGGTTAAACTTCCTGTTCATTTTCACCTCGTTAGTTTT
>NZ_CATKPT010000079.1:0-241 GCF_949768125.1 Pseudomonas sp. IT-P253
GACAGCACCAGCGAGCGCTGGAGGTTTTCCAGGTCTTCGCTGGCGATGCGCGTGGAGGCCAGCAGGCCAAAACCGGTGTTGATCCCGTAGGCGGTGCGATTTTCGGCGAGGATCTGTTCCACGCAGGCAACGCTGGCGTCGATCTGGGCCGAGGCGCTGTGATCGAGGCTGATTTTGACCGGTTGCTGATAAACATCACGCAGTTGGGCAAGGCTCAGTTGGCCGGGAATCAGGTTTAGCG
>NZ_CATKPT010000080.1:0-240 GCF_949768125.1 Pseudomonas sp. IT-P253
ACGTCGACGAACTTGGCGCCGAGGGATTCGATCTGCTCTTTAACAGCAGGGCGCACGTCAGACGCTTCGATGACCGCACCCAGACGTTTCGCCGTAGCAATGGCCTGCAAACCCGCCACACCAGCGCCAAGAATCAGCACGCGCGCCGCTTTCACGGTGCCCGCCGCCGTCATCAGCATCGGCATGAAGCGCGGATAATGATGAGCGGCCAGCAACACGGCTTTATAACCGGCGATGTTC
>NZ_CATKPT010000081.1:0-227 GCF_949768125.1 Pseudomonas sp. IT-P253
TGTCTGCGCCGGCGCGCACGCCGACCACCCCGCCACCGGCCTCAAGGCCATCGGCGCCGCCGACATCGTTCCACAGCACGTTGCCCGTGACGATGCCGCCTTCCGAGACCGAGGTCGCGTCGGCATGGGCGGTCGGCACGTCGTCGGTGATGTTCACCACGATGGTGCTGGTGACCACGTTACCCAACGAATCGGTGGCATGGTAGGTGAAGGTTTCGTTCAGGATG
>NZ_CATKPT010000082.1:0-218 GCF_949768125.1 Pseudomonas sp. IT-P253
TTCGCCGTCACCAGCTCATTCAGGCAACGGGTGGCCAACAACTCGCTCGCCGCATTGATGTCCGGGGCGAAGAAGCGGTCCTTCTCATAGAACGGCACTTCAGCCCGCAGAATCGCGCGCGCCTGTTCCAGCTTGGCCGAGGTTTTCAGACCTTCACGCAGATCCAGACCCTGGCACGCCGCCAGCCATTCCACCGCGAGCACGCCACGGGTGTTTTC